>NZ_JAAKYZ010000002.1 GCF_015229955.1 Campylobacter concisus | reverse complement strand
CTTGCTATTCCTCCGTTTACGCTTTTAACTACTCCGGCTTCTTTAGCCATCATGTTCTCCTTATTGTTTATAGTCTTTGAAATTTTGAATGAATTATATAAATTTTAGAAGTATATGTCTATTGTACCATGTGAAATATTTGTGTGACTATCTTTTATCGTAGCCCTAAAATTTAGCCTTTGCTTTAAAATTCTTAGCATTAGTTTTAGTAGAAATTGATTTTATTTAAAAATTTAAAGACCTACTAAAATACAAAGTAAGTCTTTAAATATGATCTTATAAAGCCTTTATATCTCCACCGATAACTCTTAACCCTCTACTATCAAATATCGCCTTTACGCCAGCTACTTCTATAACGACGCTTGATCCTTCTATCGTTACTTTTGTGCTACCTACTTGATGGATTATCTTATCTTTGGCATTTACCTCATAAGTCGTCTCTATATTGCTAAATTTTGAATCAGCAATCTCTGTGTGCTGGGCAGCTGTTTTTGTTGTGAAATTTGACTTAGCATTTATATCAATGTAACTATTTGCCTGAAGCACGATATGCTCATTACTAAATTCATTTATGCCTTTTTGTGAATTTAGCTTATAACCACCATCTATATTTTGCTCTTTTGTGCCCTTTACCTCTCTCATCTCATCGTTATGTATGGTCGTATTAAGATTTGATTTTACTTCTACAAATTTATCATGTCCTACAAATTCATGATTATCTTGGCCTACTCTTGTATTGTTATCAACAGCTACGTTTAGAGTATTTGAGACACCAACTACTGTATCTTTTGAAAGTCCAACTGTTGTTAGATACTCAGCTCCCACATTTACATTTTTTGCTAGATCTATCGTCTGAATGTGGGCTTTTTTTACTCGTTCGGTGTAACTTCCATGCACTTGTGAGCTTTTGTCATTTAGTATTGTTTGAGAGAAGTCGTTATTTACAAGCTCGTCATAGTCCTTTTCTGCTTTTACATAAATTTGCTCTTTATTTTTTAAATTTGATAAAGTGATCTCGTTTATACCAGTCTCATTTGCGCCAATTGTTTTTGAGCTAAGAGATGTTTGATGATAGTTACTATCCACATTTACAAGTGGTGTATTTGAAGCATTATATAGGCTACCGCTTACTACTGGGTTGTCTATGTCATTTTGTAAAAAAGAGATGATAACCTCATCGCCGATCCTTGGTATGGCAAAAAATCCTGAGCTATTGCTAGCAATAGGCGTTATCACTCTTAGATAAGCACTCTTGTGATAGCTTGCGTTGATGGCATCATCTTTATCGATTATCTCTTGTGTACTAAAAGCATTTAACCTCACCTTTACCCTACCATAGCTATCAGTATGGATCGTATTATTTTGGCTGTTTAGTCCATCTTGACCGACTACAAGACCTAGCGTGATGTCTGGTGCTTTTGGCTTTTGCTTGTAGCTTGGGACAAATTTCACACTACTTGGGATGATGCTTATCTCGTTTGTGTATGAGCTTATAAATTTTTTATCTTTAAACGGGACATTATCGCCTAAATTTAAGGTATTTTCTAAAACGCTCTCATCAATATAAGTATGCTTTAAAGCTATTATTTTAAACTCATATTCACCCTTGCTAGCGTCAATGGCTACCGAGATATTGTCATTTAAATTTAGTGCAAATACATTTGAGCTAGCGGTAAATTCCTTTAAAAGCATATCGCTTCTTAGTTTTTTAAGGTAGGTGCTAACTTCAAGCAAGCTAGTGTCACTAAATGAATACTCATCTAAATTTATATGCTTATCATAGATATTTACCTGCTCGTCAAATATCTTTTCATTTTTACTCTCTAACACATTTGGATAAGCTGTATTTTGAAAAGAGTGCGTAAAGCTATTTGCTTTTAGCGTCTCGCTCTTTGTTATTTTATTTATGTGTTCGGTTGCTAGATTATTATTCAAATTTACATTAAAGCTTACTTTTCTAGCTTCCTTGCCACTACTTGTATCACTTGAGGTAAAATTTTCATTTTGATTGCTATAAGCTAGTATAAATGTATCATGAAAATAAATTTTTTCATTGTCTTCATAAAAATATATACCACTATCATGACAAAGCCTTGTTATGAAAGCTAGATCACTCTCATTGTACTGGGCTATAAATTCTCTTTTGTTGTAGTTATTTTTAATATTTGAGAAGTCTAGCTCTTTGGTTAGCCTTTGTTTATTAAAAGCTAAAATATCCTTTACTACTTCTAAAATGCTCTGGTCTGTATAAATTCTATTTGCTCTATTTATGCTTAGTCTATATAGTGGCGAAGTTAGCTTGAATTTAAAGAAGTATTTTTTATCTATATTTGTACTAGTCTCATCATCTACGCCAAGATACTCTACATCGCTTACTATTCCACTAAAGTGTATATCGTTTGAGCTACCATCTGGAACGATATTTTTATTTGTTGAAGACGGCCTTTTTATGCTTAGCTTTATACTTTTATCAAGATATTTATATATGCTTGAGTAACTTTTATCGTTATTGTAGATGGTGTCTAAATTTTCATAAAGCGGGTTTTTTACCAAATTTATATAGGCAAAGCACTCTATGCTAAATATACTTTCTAAATTTTCATAAATATCTGCACGTGTAACGATAAATTTATCGTTTGACTCGTTTGCTATCTGAAGAGTCGAGAAGCTATCGTTAGATGCGCCGTAGTCCACAAAGCCGTCTGTTGCCACTGAGTTACCGGATGCTAGCATGACAGGCTTAGTCAGTGATGATGTTGGTGATGTTAAATTTTTGTCCATTTGTTGCTCTTTCAATCTTTTTTCGTTTTCTTCTTCTTGTAATCTTTTTTCAAATTCTTTAATATCAGCATCATTTAATTTAATCGTAGGCTTTGACTCTTCCAGTATGCCAAGTCTTTTTGCCTCTTTATATTTTCTGAATTTAATTTCTGTTTGATCGTCTATGCCTTTTTTTACTCCTTCTCCAGTAGCATCAAAAATTTTGCCCATTAGCGGAGGTTTAGGATAAACTCTTATAAAAGCATCTACATTGTCTTTTGCATTTTGTGAGGTAGTTTTTTCTTTAAAGTCTTTTAAATCAGTATTATCATTTTTTACTTCGAGTTTCTTCTTGCTTATATTAAATAAATCCATTACCTATTCCTGCCTTCTACTAGCTCATCAAATTCTTTTTCGTCATTTACAATTTTTAAAATAGATTTTAAAACGGCATAATCTTTTGGGTCTTGCCCATGATCTAATAGTTTTTTAATCAGTTTAAATTTCTCTTCTTTAAATTCCTTATATTTTGATGTTTTTATAAATTTAAGCAATTCTTTACTGGCTCTTTTATTCTCTATTGGAACTCCATTGCTATTAAAAAAAAACGAAAAGTCAAGCCCTATTGATGTAGATAGCCAGCCATTTGGAGTAGCACCCTTGTCTAAAAGCATGTCAATAGTTCTAGTCTTATTTGCATCGTAAGCAAATTCTAATAAATTCGATCTAGCCATTAAATTATTTAATTTTACGCTAGCATTAGCATCACAACCCAGTTTGTCTATATAATATTCTATGTATTTAGCGGTATTTTCATCAGTTATTTTTTTATCAAAAATAACCCCAAACATATCCGTACAATTTGCTTCGTGTGAATACAAAGATGTTATGAGAAATATGATTATTGCCAATTGCTTCATTGCGCTAATTCCTTTTGGGTTCTATTCTTTAATAAATTATCTATATCTTTTTTATCATTTAAAATTTTTAAAATAGATTTTAAAGTAGAATAATCTTTTGGATCCTGTCCATAATCTAATAGTTTTTTGATTAATTTAAATTTCTCTTCTTTAAATTCTTTATATTTCTGAGTTTTTATAAATTCTAGTAGTTCAGGGCTAGCTTTTTTGTTATCTATACCGACACCATTTTCCCTAAAGAAAAATGCAAAGCTCATTCCTATGGATGTTGCCAAGCTAGTATTAGCGTATGTGCCTTTTGCCAAAAGAGTATCAAAAGTTTTTGTTTTATTTGCATCATAAGCATATTCTAATAGATTTGGTCTTATTGAAAGTTCAGGAATTTCTATAGTCATATTTGCATCACATCCAAGATCATCTATATAGTATTCTACGCATTTAGCAGTATTTTCATCGGTCGTATTTTTATCAAAGATCACAGCAAACATATTTAAACAATTTGCATCATGCGAATATAGAGATGTTATGAGAAATATGATTATAACTAGGTGTTTCATATCGCATTTCACATATCATGTTAATTTAAAAGATAAAGATAAAAAGGGTTCATCTGTGTCCTTCAAGCTAGAAGATGATTTTATTAACCCTAGGGGTAAACCCTAGGTTGGTTTTAAGCTTTTTTAGTAGCTTCTCTCCAGTCATCACTTCCGCTTGTACCTGCAGCTACATGTTCCCAAACTATCTTTCTATAGTTCATTGAAACTTTGAAAAGCTCTGTTTTGTCGCTGTTTAGCTTGTCTTGAGCATTTGGACTTACTAGAGTAATATCTGTTATAGTTGCATCTTCTAGTTTTGTAGTAAAGAAATGCTCCGCACCACCACTAGTTGATGTTCTATACCAATAGATCTCAACCTCTGGAAGCCTTTCACCTTGTGTTAAAGCATTGTAAAGAAGTGGAACAGCTTTATTTAGTGATGTAGTAAAACTAAATGGCTTATGGACTCTTTGGCCTGATGGTTGGCCACTTTGTGGATCAGTTGGAACTGTTACTATATGAGAAACCTCTTGAGCCATGATCTCATCTTCGTGACCTGACTGATAGCGATTGCCTATACTAGCTTCTGTTGAAGCACCACTTGAAATAAGTCCTTGTGTAGAACCTTTCACTTTAATATACACTGGTTGTGACATATTTACTCCTATTAAAAAGTTTGGATTATTCTATCTTTTATTTACTTTCTGTTTTATTAAAAACATTACTTTTTTAACATATAGCTTTGAAGAGCTTTATGCAATAGATAATTAAACGCTTCCTTATCTTCCTTAGTGCTTTTTAGTACGGCTCCTGAAAGATATTTAAAAAATGAGTTATTCTCGACTATATCATACATTTGGCTATACAGCTCTTTGCATATAAGCTTAACCAAAACAGTATTTATTAGTTCTGTCGAATCACTAAGAGGAAGAGTTTTCATGATTGTTTCCATATCTTTTGTATTTAAAGTCCTAGTCTGCTCACTTATAGGGCTCATATTTGGTTGCAATTTTATACTCTCAACTATCTTTACTAAAAGCTCATCCATGCTTTTTGCAGTAAGCATATTTTGATTATTTGTATTTTCTTCTTCATCAAAATTTTGAGCTATCTCATTTAAATTTAAAACTGCATCGTGCGCATTTTCATTTAAAGTGATATCTTTTTTATCATTTATTAATGAGTTTATCTTTGGCTCTTCTTTAAAATCAACATTTGAAATTTTACCAACTGGCTCAAAACGTTTATCATCAAGCTTGTCAAAATTTTTTGTATTTTCTATTATCTTATGGGCTTTTCCTATATATTCATCAATCCTAGAAGGGTCTATAAATATAAATTTTAACTCCCCTATCCTAAAGACATCGCCCAAATTTATGACGCTCTCATAGTCATCTGGAAGCTTTGAATATGAATCACTATAAAAAATTTCACAATCTTTATAGCCACAAATTGTGAAAACCCCCTCTTCAAATCCAACATGAGCGTGTTTTGGTGCGATTGAATCGCTCATATCATTACAAGAAAATTTTGTAGTGTCTAGTGAGCCTATATCACCGCTATTTTCATCAAAAATGATAAATTGAGCTGAAAAGCTTGACGCTTTATCGTAATTTTGTATAACTGCTGCTATTTGTTGCATATTTCTTCCTTAATAAAGCATCTTCTTTGGTAAATTTATCGTTGGTATGATATCCATAAGCTCTAAAAGCTCTCCTCCATTTGGTGTTACTTCAAAGCCAAAATAAGAATCTCTTCTACCATCAAAATTAAGTGTACTAACGCCAACGCTACTAAAGTTTGAAGCTTTTAATATCTTATACCAGCCCCACTCTCCATCAAAGCTTAGCTCTTTTCTCTCGCTTCCAGTACTTGAAACTGCATTGAATTTAAACTGTGTTGATATATCAAAATTTTTACTTGAGACTATCAAATTTGAGGCAATTGTATGATCATAAGTCAAAGAGTTATTAGAATAGCTAATATTTATATGGCTAAAATTTGCCGATAAGTCGACAGCTTTTAAATTATAATTTAATTTTAGCTCATCATTTGAATCAAGCATTAAATTTGAAATTCTGTCTATATAGGCAATATTTTTAAGGAAATCCCTGCTAAATCTTAGCTCTTTTGCATATTTTGGTCTTATTTTATAACCATCGGCAGTTTTGCTTAAGATTTGTTTTAGATATCTATCATAAAAGCTATTCCAAGTTCCGTTTTTGCCAAAGAATCTTTTAAATTCTTCTATGCTAACAGCCTTTGGAGATTGTTCATTAAATGGATAAAATGGCTTGATAAGACTTTCAAAATCATCAAAAACATCATCTCTATATGCTGTTGATAAAAGTGCTGAAGCGCCATTTTCTACTTGTTTCCACGCAAGTGTCGATAACTTTTGATAATATTCATTTAACTCATCTGGAAGCTTCTTAGCATCATTATTTAAGACAACAAATGGGTCATTTTCATTTTTTATACCATTTATTGCATAAACTATTTTATCATCGTTACTTTGAAGCATTTCGAAGTTATAGTCACTAACTTTTTTATAAACACTTGTTACGTCATTGCTTATAATATCTAGCAAGTCATTAGAATTTAACGTATGATAATTAGTAAATTTAGCACTAAAATCACTAAAAACACGCTTTATCTCACTTGAAGCAAATCCTAAAGAGTAGATATATTTTAGTAAATTCTCATCATTTAAATTTGTATTTTGATTAGTTAATTTTATTAAAGAATTTAAAGGATTTTCTCTCTTTGACAAGATGTCGAGCTCTTCTATGACCTCTTTTTTTGTGCTAAATTCATTTGGCTCTATTTCTCTTAAAATTTGGCTCCACTTATCAGCATAATTTTGCAAATAAAGCTCTATTACAGCAATGCTTAACTCTTTCTTATCATTTGAGCTAATATCTTTTAAAGAAGAATTTGTCTCCATTAGCCAAGATTCTATTCCAGCTGTTTGATCTATGTTTGAGCTAAGCTTTGATAAGAAATCTCTTAAATTTTCTTTTGTATAAATTTTATTAAATGGCCTAAATGCTTCTTTTTCTTGGACTACTGCATATAAATTTTCAACATCTTTTTTAATATCATAAAAAGATTTATCGTCCTTAAACGAAATGAACTCAAGTATGTAGTAGAGCCTTTGTGCTCTTTGAACAGGTGATAGTCTCGTATTTGCTATACTTTGAGCAACTGTATCTGCAGTTATGTTTAAATTTTCTGCTTTTAAAATAGCCTCAATATGAGCTAAAAATTCATCTTTTGCAACGCCATATTTTTCAAATTTATCCCAGTTCGTACTAATCCAAATTTTAAATAAATCCACATTTGTGTAGTCTTTGTCAAAGAGCGAATCATACATATAAAATGCTTTTATTAGCTTATCTGGATCAATTTCATTTTTTAGTATATTTTCCATTTCAGTTAAAACTGTATTTTTGAAAAAATCAGCATTCAAATCATAGTAAAGCGCTTTAACTGGAGTGAAGCCTTTATACGAAGTATCTAGTGTTATATACTCAAATTTAGTATCGCCGCTAAAGATTCTTGGATAGTCATTTAGACTTTGTTTTAGTAAATTTAGAAGCTCAATCTTTTGTGTTGGAGAGAGATCCTTATATTTTTTACCATCAAGGTATGAAGAAATTTTATTTGCATTATTTATAGCATTTTGCTCTTTTATATTTTTGGTATCTAGAATAAAACTAGAACCCAAATATACTCCAGTACAAAGTACGGCTACTAAAACAAAATTTGCAAATTTTGTAAATTTATTTTGAGCACCAAATTTATTTAAGTTAGCTTTAAAAGCTATCTCTTTTAAAAATGATTTTACAAAATAACTTTGTTTACTATAGTTGTTTACTGCTCTTAAAAGTGGTTTTTTGATGTTATATCTATCGCAAATAGTGTTTGTAAGGTAGTTTATAGGTATATTTTCTTGATAAGCACTGACGAAATAAATTCCATTTATGGTTGAGCTATTTTTAAGTGCATTTTGAGAGCTTAGCTTTGTTACAAAATCTTTCACTAAAGCAAAAAAATTATCAAGTTGTTTTAAAAAGAGATATGAACGTTTTTTATCTTCCAATAAATGCGAAATCGAGTTCTTACTCATAAGATGTTTAAATAGTGACTCACTTAAGCCTTTTAGTTCAGTCTCTAGTGATTGTTTTGAGAAATTTGGATCTAAGTTTATTCCTAGAGCTTTATTTGCCACATCTTCATTGAAAAGCCTAAAATAATCTCCCATGCCATCTATTAAGTCAAGTTTGCTAAAAACAATATAAATAGGGAATTTAATATTTAGATGTTTCTCACAATCATTAACCCTTTTTATCATATATCTAATTAATTCATCAAAATATTCTTGCGTGCCTTCAAGGAATTTTTTAGTATCTATGATTAAAACCGCACCGCTTAATCTAGCGTTAAAATCATTTCGTTTTAAAAAGTGCAAAAATTCACTCCAGATACTTTTTTTAAGCAAGTAATCCCTATTTTTATCCACATCATCTTCAGGAAGCTCTTCAGTAGCTGTTGGCTGGTACAAGCTCTCTTGTGCAAAATGTATACCCTCAGTATCTAAAAGTGCGCCAAATTTTGAAATGTAAAGATTAAAGTTTGTTGTACTTTTGTGTATTTTTTTATAAGTATCCAAACTATCAGATAGTGGAAATTCGATATTTGAGTAGTTTATAAATGCGCTCTTTCCAGCACCTTCATTACCCATTATCATTATTAAAGGTAATTTTTTAAAATTTATATCTTTTTTCCATGTTGTTTTGGCATCTTTCAAAGAAAGCATAAAATTTCTTTTTGCCTTACCAAAACTATCCATAGACTCTTTTTTTATCTCTTTTAGCTTGTTATTTTTTTCATCTTTTTGAGATGCTAAATAGTGCATTAATGGCTTGATTAAAACAAAAAATAAAATAACTGCCCAAAATGCAATTAATATAGTGACTCTTGAACTTATACTAGCAAAGCTATATACATCGTTAAAAGCTACAAGTGGAGCGTAAAGCCAAAATAAGATGCTTAATGCAATAGAAGCTACCAAAATGGTGCTGTGTTTAAATCTAAAAAAGACAAAAAATCTTCTTAGGTAATCGATAAATGCCATTGATGCACATCCTTTTACAAATAAATATATTTCTTTAATGTAATAATAACAAATATTTTAGATTTTATATCTGAAAATTTAAGAACAGAGCCTAAATTTTATAAAATTTGACATATTTTTATTACTTTTAAGCCTTGCACCAAGGCCTATTTTACTATAACTTTCATCTATTCCAAGCCTTAGCTGCATCTTTGGAGAATAGTTTATTTTTATGTATAAATCAGCAACAAATTCATTGTTTGTAAAAAAAATAAGAGTATCTTGAAGCTCTTTAAATTTTCTTCTTTTTGGGAAAAAATCAATAGCTTCTTCATAATCTATACCATTTATATAAACTGCTATCTTAGTTTGTTTCTCAAAAAGCTTTTTACCAAGTATAAAATTTCTGCCTAAAGCCCTATTTTTGATGCCAAGCGAATTTAAATTTGAAGGTGCTATGAAAATTTGATTTGGTAGATTTTCCAGTAAAAATAGTTTATTTTTTAAATTAAAATGACGCTGCAAGGCAAACTCGATCTCTCTTTTAGGCCTTCTTTGACTAATAATAAGCGGAGAAAATGGTAAGAATTTTTTTGCTAATTTTTTATTGCTTATGTTTAATATATCCAATAAAATCTTTGAAATTTTATCATCAAGCTCTTTTTCAAAGGATCTTGCATAATTTTTCAGACTAATGCTATCAAAGAAAAGCCAAAGCAAGTAATTGTCAAAAAAGTCAAAAAATTTCTCGAAATTATTATCGCTACTCTTTGAAATCTTCTCCAAAATATAACTTGTAAGATGCGAGCCACTCCCCAAAAGACCCATAAAATTTACGACGATTTTTAATACATCCTCTTTATTTAAGCTTTCAAGTTCATTAATCGGATAGGCAAAACTTGGGCTATTTTTTAAAAAAATATCTCTTCTATTGTGGTGCTTTAGGCAGTTCTTTACTAATTTAAAAAAAGAAGCTTGATTTAGTTCTTTGTTCATATTAATTTTTTTGTACCACCTAAAAAGTCATAATTAAGCAAAATTTTGCTCTTTATACACTTTATTTTAAGCTCGCAAAATGAATTAATTGAAGCAAATTTTGATAAAAATTTAGCCAAATTTATACCTAAAGCATAGACATTTCCAATACTCTCAAATTCACTTTCATCTATATAAAATATGCAGAGCAACCCTCTTTTTGCAAAGCCTTGATCAACTCTATAAATTTGCTTCGTTTTTATATCATAAAGCGAGTTTGCAAATTTTTTAAAAAACTCATCATCTGGCGCGCTAAAGGTATTAAGAAGTGCTAAAAAAGAGCCCTTCTCTAGTATACTTTGATAACTAAAAGATAATATGCTAACTAGTTTCCAAAGAAGATTTCCATCTATTTTTACTCGCTTTACACTAGTTGGAATGGTTAAATTTTTAGTTGTTACACCTTGATGAGATAACACTCTATCTATCTCACCAAGTCTTAGCTTACAAGGCAAATCACCATTGCAGCAAAGTGTATCTATGCTAATGGTTTGATCTTTAGAGTCGCTTTTAAAAAAGGAAATTTCTTTATAAGAGTTTAGTTTTATATCTGTTTTATTGCTGACAAAATAATAATCTTTTGCTCGCTCATCATTTAAAAATTCAAATCTCTCAAAACTTTTATAGTTTTTTAATATCCTTTTTTCATTATTACTACTATGGGCGACCACCTTATTGATTGAAACGATTTCATAAGCATCAATATTTGAGCGATCTAGAAAAATTCTATATTCACTTCGCCTATTGTTATTTAAAATAGGCTCGGCACTCATTGCAAATAAATTTATTGCAGGTGTGGTAAAAAGAGAAAAATACTCTAGCCTTGGCACATATCCACTTGGCATATCTTTTGAAAATATGAATTTAATATTAAAGCTTTTTGTAGAAAAATTTTTAAGAAAGCTAAGGCCGTTTACTCGCACAAAATTTAACTTTGAAGGAAAAAATGATAGCTCTTTTAAAAGCTCAAATGCTTCAAATCCAAACTCATCACTCTTTATCAAGCGCTCGTCAAACTCATCTAAACTAAGTTTATCAGGGCTTAACTTTATCTCTTGATCGCTATCTTCAAAACTTATTGTAATAAATTTCAGGTAATTTTTTAGCCACATTAAGAGTGTAGAAGAGAAGTAAACATTATCTCCAAGATATAAATTTAAAAAATCTATATCAAGTTCTTTAGTGCTAAGCTCGTCCTTTGTAACGCTTATATTTAAATTTAGAAGATAATCACTCTTATTGTTTGACATAAAAGCTTTTGTTATCTTTAAGGGAAGCAAATTTATGTCAAAGATTGTTTGAAATTTGCACGTTACGCCATTGATCTGCTTTGACTCGACTATACTTCCTTTTGGTATAAATTCTTTTACCCCAGAGAAGTCATCTCTTAATGTAAATTCTTGCATACAAACTGATGGAAAAGGATTTGTATAGCTTGGCATTAATATATTTACTAAAGACTCAGCTATTAGTGGGATATTTTCATCTAGTTCTTGCCTGATCCTCGATGTTAAAATAGCCATATTTTCTATTATACTCTCAACATCAGGATCTTTGCTTTTAGTATCTAAAAAGGGTGCTACTTTTGGAAAATTTTTAATAAAAAGGGCTCTTGTTTCATCAAGATATGCCATCTCTTTTTGAAAATAAGCTAGATTATTTTCATTATAATCCATTATAAAATCTCACAATATCTATTGTTTTTAAAAATAACTTTTAGTAAATACTCTTTGAAATTATCGTTTTTATGCTTGTAGTTTATATTAAAGATGATACGCCAAGGCTTTAGTGAGTCATCGTATCCGATAGATGTTACTTCTATTCTATTCTCATTTGAGCTGATTAGTTCATATATTGCTATGCCAAGTTTATGACCAAGCTCATTTATCTCAACACCCATCGACCAAAGATCGATAATACTATCATTTAATCGGCCGTAGTTACCAAGTCTAGAGTTTAAAATAGTATCAATGTGATCTTTTATGTCGCTGTCTAGATCTTTAAAATATGGACGTAGTTTTGATTCGTCACTAAATTCATATAAAATTTTATCTATCAGCGACATAGCAAGCTTACTCTTTGTCTAGTTTTCCGACTAAAGAAAGCTCGAAATTTGCTCCCATAAATTTAAAGTGAGGTCTAGCCAAAAGCTCTATTTTATACCAACCAGGCTCACCAGCTATATCACTAACGATAACCTTTGCACTTCTAAATGGTCTTCTACTTCTAACATCTGCTGGTGGATTTTCCTGATCTGAGATGTATTGTCTTAGCCATTCATTTAAGCCGCGCTCAACATCGCTACGCTCTTTCCATGTACCTATCTCTTCTCTTTGAAGTACTTTTAGATAATGAGCCAAACGAGAGATCAAGAACACATAAGGTAGTTGAGTTCCGAGCCTGAAATTTGTCTCAGCAGCTTTACCTTCTGGAGTATTTGGGAAAATTTTAGGCTTTAGTGCAGAATTAGCAGAGAAAAATGCAGCGTTATTGCTATCTCTTCTTAAAGTAAGAGCGATAAATCCATTTTCTGAAAGTTCAAATTCTCTTCTATCTGTGATCAAAACTTCGGTTGGAATTTTTGTTTGAACGCTTCCATAATTTTCATAAGTATAAGTTGGAAGATCTTTTACGGCACCGCCACCTTTTGGCCCAATGATATTTCCGCACCATCTATAATCAGCAAAACTATCTGTAAGCCTTGTAGCAAACGCATAAGCTCCATTGCCCCAAAGCATATCATCGTGATTGTTTACAGTTTCTCTATAATTAAAGCTCTTTATAGGATTATCTTCTGGCACATAAGGAGATCTTGTAAGAAATCTATTTACCATGCATCCTGTGTATTTTGCATCTTCATTTTCTCTAAAAGTTCTCCATCTTGTATATTGTGGGCCTTCTAGCATGCTTTTTAGATCTTTTATATTTTCAAGCTCACCAAAATTATCAAGTCCGAAAAATTTAGCAGAAAGAGATGTGAGAAGCGGTGAATGGCTCATTGCAGCAATTGATGACATTTTATTTAAAAAAGTCATATCTTGATTTGATTTATCTAGCTCATAATCAGCCACTATCGCACCAACTGGCTCACCACCAAACTGTCCATATTCGGCTGAATAAATTTGTTTATAAAGTGTACTTTGAGTTATATCTAGGTTGTTTTCAAAATCATCTAAAATTTCTTCTTTTGTAGCGTCTAAAAGATCAATTTTTACATTTTCATTAAAATTTGTTCTCTCGACCAAAAATCTAATTCCACGCCAAGTTGATTCTAGCTCTTGAAAAGATTTATTGTGTAAAATTTCATCCATTTGAGCAGATAAAAGGGTATCAATGTGAGCTATCATCTCATCAAGTGCGAGCTTATTTATTTTATCTTCAGCATTATTCGTTGTTATTATGTTTGAAATAAACTCAGCAACTCCTTGCTTTACAACACTATAACTCTCGTCATCTTTTGAATATTTACTCCTTTGCATTATGCTTTCAATGATAGGAGTTTTAACTTTAGTTTCAGACATTTTTATTCCTTATCTTGTTCGTCTTTAATCTCTAAAAGAAGTTGTTTTCTACTATCTTCATCTTTTATAGCTTCTAAAACCGCTTTTCTAAAATCAGGCATATTACCCATAGGGCCTTTTAGCGCAACTAAAGCCTTTCTAAGCTGTAAGAGTTTTTTTAGCTCAGGAATTTGATTTATAATATTGTCTGGATTAAAATCATGGATGCTCTCAAAATCAAGATCAATATTTAAGTCTTCATTATTATAATTTAGCTTATTTTTTACAGAGAAATTTGTATGAATATCTAAGCTTTTCATAACCTGATCAAAATTTATTTTATTGATAGAAATCACTTCACGATCTTCAAGTGGAGTTTGGTTTTCACCAGTTAAATTTGCAACTACCATAAGTTTTAATGGAAGCTCTACATCAGCCTCTTGGTCATTTGTCTTAGTTTTATAAACTATATTTATGCGTTCTTTTGGTGGGATTAGATTATCTGCCATAGTAACATCCTTTTTTCGTAAATGATTTAAGAATTATATTTAAATAAAATTAAAGGTGATTTAAAAAAACATATTTTATCACACAAATGTTTTTGCCTTTATATATATGTCTGATAAATAATCTTTAAGCTCGGTATTTTCTATAAAATTAACTATTTGTGCATAGGTAGCTTTTGCATTATTATTCATACCTTGAGCAGTAAAAATTTTTGATAATTCAAGCATAAAATTAAGCTCACTTTGAGCACTTGAAGCATGCTTACTTTTATCTAGTTCTTTTATTAGATCTTCAAAACTCATATCTTTTTTACTATCATTGCTAGAAGTAAATTTCAAAGAGTTACTTTTAATAAAAAATTTGCTTATATCTTCGCCAAAAAAAGCTTCCCCGCTTTGAAATTTGAGCTTTTTTATATCTGGAAATTTATCAATAAAATTTAAAACCATATCACAAATAAGATCGCTTTGCCTTGCAAGCCCAGCACTATTTAAA
The DNA here is from genome assembly GCF_015229955.1 of Campylobacter concisus. Taxonomy (NCBI): domain Bacteria; kingdom Pseudomonadati; phylum Campylobacterota; class Epsilonproteobacteria; order Campylobacterales; family Campylobacteraceae; genus Campylobacter; species Campylobacter concisus. The sequence goes on along the minus strand of NZ_JAAKYZ010000002.1, from coordinate 241,847 downwards.
AACTCGCAAAATATCTTAATGCCTTCTATCCAAAATGGATTAAGCGCTAAATTTCTTATAAATTTTTCTAAATTGTCAAGATTTAGTTCGTTACTTTTTTTAAAAAGCATAATCAGATTTTCATCAGGATAACGTATCTGTGTTATTTGATCGCTACTTGATGGGAGCGCCTTTATTCTGCCCCACATTGCTTCAAAAATTAAAGCATAAGCGGTAAAATTTTTAATATCACTCTTTAAAAGCATTAGTGATAAATTTATAAAATATTCTCTAAATTCTCTATCATTAAATGTACTAATATCATTGCTGCTAAATGAAACGCTTTGATGGTAAGTTGGCTCAGTTTTAGTAATTACTTTTGGCTCTTTAGCTTTTAAAATTTCTTCTTTTTTTTCTTCTATATAAAGCGTATCAAAATGTGTGCCAAACTCTTGCGAAAGCTCAGGCACAAGGTCATTAAACGCTTTTGCGTCAGCTTGATCCAAAGCTTTATCATTAGCTTGCGTAAAAAGCTCTATTGTTTGAGCTATTATCTTTTTTTTAGCAGGTAGTTGTTTTTCATTTTTTGCAAGTGAAATTGGCTCTTTTTTCAAAATAGATAGAAAAAAGGCAAAAGCTTTTATAAGTGTCCTAAAAGCCTCTTTGTCGTTTAAATTTATAGCAGAAATCGCTAAGAAATTTAAAAGCTTAGCATCAAGGCTAAACTCACTTAGGGCTTTTAAAGATGAGCTAAATACGTAATCCCACTTTATGCTATCATGCATCAAAGTTTTATACTTTGACATTTCATCAGTTAAACTAATATAAAGCTCATTCTCTAAAAAATCTTCATTAAATTTATTACAAAAATTATCTTGCACTTACTTATTATCCATAAAATTCTCTATCTTATTATTTAGGATGCTATCGTTTCTGATATTGTTTTGATCCATAGAATATGTACTATATAAAAATGCAGCTGCAATCATAGCAATGGCTAGTAAAATGAAATAAAATTTTAAACGCTTTAGCGAAAATACCTCAAGAAAGCTTTTCTTTGTCTGTTTTAAGTAACTCTTTTCAAATACATTTTCATCAGCTTTTATGAGCGGAGAAACGGCCGCAGCTATATTTTCACAAAGATAAGAAATTTTTTCATTGCAATCTTCTTGGGTTTCATATTTTCCTTTATAACCAAGCACCAAACAAGTATATATAAATTCTAAGAAATCTTTATTTTTACCAACATTTTCAAACCACTTATCCATAATGCCAAAGAATTTATTTCCACCTAGATTTTCATTAAAAAATCTTGTTGTCAGGGTATTATTGGCCCAAAAGCTGTTCATAAAAATTTCATTTTTTAGTAAGCTCTCATCTATAAAAACACAAAGGCAATATCTAAGTCTAATAATATCGTCTTCCTCATAAATACCTAGATTTGATATCTTTGAAGTGGTACTTAAGATATCGTTTATTAATTTTTCACGTAAATTTGCCATTTCGCTTTGTGAAAAATTTTGTAATTTTGAAACCCTATTTGCCAAAAGAAGTAATGGTAACACGTGATCTAGTGCAAGATTTGTGCCAAGGCCCAAAAGATTTGTTTGACTTAAAACTGAGGTTTCATTTTGATTTTCGTTCATTTTTATCCTTATAATAAAGCCCACATTTTAATGTCAGCATTCGGTAAATTTGCCGTTATATAAACGCTAATCACATTTTGATTTGCAAAGCTTTTAAAAATTTCATCTTTTTTGTCTATCTTATAATAGATATAATCGTTTAACTTTGGTAAAGTGCTAGGAACAACAGAAATTTGCTCTACGTTTATACCTCTTAGCTGTGAAGATACTATGCCTTTTATATTTGATTGAGTATGGATTTTGCACTGCTCTTTGAAATTTTTAAGAAGATACTCATTTTTCGTATCGCTGTGAATAGCAAAATAAATTTCTGAGTTTTCAATAATACTTGGATTATCAAAAATACAGTCATAAAAGCCGTGATTATTTTTAACAATCTGTGCCATTATATATTTTGGAGATAAGATATGTGAGAATAAAAGTCTTAGATTATTTATCAAAGGCACAAATGTTTGAGTTAGATTATTGTGATCGTAGGCTATAAATTCGCTAAAACTACTATCTTGACTAAGTGCCAACAGATCAGCCTGAAAATCAACTAATTTTTCATACAAATACTCTGGGTGAAATTTATCTTTCTTTAACAAATAAGAGAATATTAAATGCCATTTTTTTAGCATATTTAATGTCAAATATGTTGAAAAATCAAGTCTATTTTTAGCTTGATCAACACCTCCTAGCAACCCAAAATAACTCTCTTGATGTTGCTTTGTAGCAAAGCTAAGCTCCTCTATAAAATTTGTTATGAAGGTATTTTTACTGATGTTAATACAAGTTGGAATAAATTTTTCGTCAAGTGTTATTTGCTTATTTAGGTCTATATTTTTTATTTTACAAATTGGTATGCTAAGCTCGTAAGGCATCTTTGAGCCAAATACTCCAAGAGATGATCTTTGGCTTGCTAGGATTAGATTTTCTTTATCTTGTGTAAAGGCCGAAGATAGCTCAAAATCATTTTTATCATCTAGCTCGTTTAATATATCGTTGCTAGCTTCATCATGCACTCTTGAGCTAATAAGTGCTTGCTTGGCTGTAAATTTTAAATTTGGTAAATTATTTTGCAAGCTAATATCGACCAAACCTGAGCTAATAGGTAGTTTTAATACTATAATGGCTGAGTTTAGTTCACTTGGGCTTATCTCAAGTGGCTCTGGTAATTCATCTTGATCTGGCGCGTTAAAAATCGTACCATCTTGAGAGATACAAGAAATTTTAGTTAGCCCTATTTTACCTTGAAGCAAAAGATCGCTTGAAATTTCTAAATCTAAAACACCATATAAATTTGAAAAAGAAGAGATGGTTTTTAGGTTTAAATTTCTCTCAAAATATCTTTCTTGTTGCTCGAAATGAACCTTATCAACGTTCATTCCGTTATACCAAACGACTTTTAGCTTTTCAGACATTTTATTTGCTTGCTTGTATTTTAGAGCTACTAGCGTCTAAAACATTTACGCCATTTTTTGTTATTTCAAAAACTATATTTTTTTCTTTTATCTCTTTTGTAGCTTTGTAAGCCTTGATATTTGTCTTGCTCTGATCAGCATAAAGTACCAAAATACCAACATACGGAACCTCGTCAGGATATACATTTGTAAAAGCATATCTATTTGTATTTGGCTGAATTTGTGTTTTTATAGAGTCAATCTTGTCATAACCTAGTATTTCACCATTTCTCTCGGCTAGATCGATAATGCTAGCTTCTTTAAATTTAGCCACATCTCTTAATTTATAAGCTATGATAGTTATAGGAACATTATCGCCATGATAGTTCAAATTTGAATTTGGCATATTGCTTATAATAAGATCTTTTGCACATCCTGTAAGAAATAGCATAAATACTAAAAAAGATAGAAATTTAAATATTTTTTTCATGAGTTCCTTTACCTGATTTTAATAATATTATTTTTGCGTAATTATATCTAAAAATTTAGATGATGCTCATTTTAAAATTAATGTTCTTAAACAAAACTTTTATATCAGTTCTCATTCTTTTTTATCGTCTTTGTTATTTTTATTATCTTCGCTGCTCATACTATCTACAGCCACCTGTGTTATTCCAGTAAATATACTTGCCTCAGCTTCAGCCACGGTATGTAAATCTCTATCGCCAACTTTTATATTTTTACCAAAATTTCCTACTATATTGCCGAATGTACCAAAAGTTCCAACAGCAAAACCTTTTCCGACCACTCTCTCTGCATCTAGATCTTTTGATCTACCTTTAAGCTGAGAGTATAGCTCGGTAGATGAGTTAACAAAAGCGCCTCTGACTATTGCTGAGAATAAACTGCTAGCAGCTCCGCCATATGCACCTTAAAACTATAGCCGTTATTTATATACTGCGATCCAATATCTATGCCTATGCCTATAGTGCCACCCGCTACTATACCCGGGGTTTTTGAGCTATCATAAAATTTAATATCTTTTGTTACGTCTTTTATTAAAGTACTAGGACTGCTTTGCGAAGCAGAGAGCTTTGGTTTAGAAGCTGTCACTAAATAACCTTTATCGTTAGTAATTTTATAAACCTCTACCGGTTGATTATTTTTACCTAATTGTTGATATATCACTTTATTTCCCGTTATATCCATACTATGAACTAAATACTCTTTGCCGTTATGTCTTAATATACCGTCGCTACCTGGCTTTCCTCCTTTTGGAGTATTGGCTAATAGTTTTTCGTTTATTCTTTCAGTCATTCCTAATTTTAGAGATATTTTTAAAATTTCTATTTATCACCGCTGCTTTATTTATTTTTAAATTTTACATTTGTAAAATTTAACGAATTCTTACTTTTTTCAAACTTTAACTTTTTGCTTCTTTTGTTTTTTAGGGTTTCTATTTTGTGGTTTATCTGATATAAATTTTTTAGGTCGCAAAGCCCAAAAAATCACGCTAATAGTAGAAATCCACGAAAAGATGCAAAAATAAACTAAATATCCATTTGATTTGTAAATTATGAATTTAACAAGAAAGTAAAAAACAATAACAATAGGAATAAAAAATAATATACCTATTTTTAAAATTTTTATATTTTTAGATTTATTATAGATTATATAACAATGGCGAATAAACTTAAAACAAAAGTATAGTACAAGCAAACCCAAAAAATATAAGATAATCCAAGCAACTAATGGGTGATGATTGGCTAAATATACGATTAAATCTACGATTTTATATTGAAATTCTCGCCAGAGAACATTAAAAAATCATTCATTACCACTACCGCCGATAGTATTGTCTTTTATCGTATTGCGAAGTTCATAATTTACTCCTTGAAAAATTGTATGTCTAAAAATATTTCCACCATTTTCTATCATATTATTTAATAATTTATCTTCCCTATTTATTGATTTTGTATTTAAAAAATCTCTCCATTGTTTTGATATTGCCCCAATTGAATGCTTTACTTCTCGCAAAGTTTGAGAAATTTGACGCGTATTTGGTATCATCGTCTCTATTTTTATTTATATCCCTATGATCTTGTATATCCATCGATCTTTGGTTTTTATGAGTTATGGTTTTTACTAGATCTTTCATATCGGTGTATGTTTTTGAAATTTATATAACTAGCACCGGTTTGCAAACTCGTATAACCTTTTATTTTTTCGTCATTATATCCTCTTTCATTTTTTGTACATAAGGCTGTGCGGTATTGTCTTTCTCAAAGCTTTCTTGAAAACCTTTAAGTAAATTTTTTACAAAGGCTCTACTATGAAGCTCTTCATCTTTACTGTTAAGCCTACTGAAGCTTAACAGTTGGCAGTAGCTGGATATTCCTTGGGGTATTTTAAAGGTGACCTAAAATAAAAACTAGAAGCAAGAATTTAAAACAAATTTATTTTTATGGTATTAAAAGGGTGATGGCTTTATAATCATTGGAATTTTTAAGAGACTGTCCCACTTTAGTAACTACGTGTTCCACTCTTAAAGGAAATTTTAAAGAAAGGTAAAGAACAAAAGCATCACTGCTAGTGCCTAAAATAGGATGTTTTGGTGTCACGGGGGAGACTTGAACTCCCGACCTCCGGCTTATGAGGATTTTTTATATGAGCTCACAAAAGCCTGAAATACGCACTTTAGACGATTTTTTACTTAGTCATTACATAAAACTGTTCCATTTTTGACCGGTTGATTATTAAATATGGGACAACACTTAAGAGAGCGAAACGGTATATATTACTACCGAGCCACACTTGCTCCAAGCATTAGAAAATTTTTTAACGAAAAGCGAGAAATTTGCTTCTCCACATCCACTAATCTCTTGGAAAAAGCCAGAAAAAGGGCTAAAATTCTAGATAATAATCTTTACCTGATAAAAAGGGCAGTTCACATGAATCTTAGTGATAACATAATCCAATCTTTTGTAAATTCGTTTATGAAAGTAAAGCTTAACAAGAGTATTAAAGAGCACTCTCTTCTTAATAAGAAGATGGATGTAGAATTTCTAAATGCGCTCAATGACTACTTTAAACAAAGTTTGATAGATGGCAATCTACCTCAAATTTTAATTAAGGATATAAGCAATATCACTAACACCGCTGGCGCTCTTGGTAGCAAGGATAAAGAGAATATAGGGCAAACTCTTTTAGAGAAAAACATACTAACACTTAACTATCTTGTATCAAAGCTTGAGAAGAGCAGTGTGCTATTTGATGACAAGCGTGAGCACTGTTTCCTTGAAGATGATTCTAGTGATAACTTAGCCAAACATGCCAAACCTAGTTCGTTTGATGCTAAGGACATAGCTTCATTTCAAGAAAATATAAAAGAGCTTGAAGATAGTGGTTGTTTGCCCATTACTGATGGGCAGCTTAAGGCTATGGCTCAGAGGATTAGCGAGACGATTTATGCCATACTAGATCAAAAGTATGGCTCAACTTCAAATTTAAAGCTAGTAAGAACAAAGAATAGCGATAGAAGCATGGAAGATATTATATTGGATCCAAATCCACCAAAAAATATCAAGATAAAATTAGATGACGATAGTAGCTTTAGTATTTTTAATCCTAGTGCCAAAATAACCAAAGAGTATGAGATCAGGCAAGTACTGCAAGCAACATCTGGCTCTAGCAATCAATTCTCAGCTTTAAATTTAGAAGATCAAAAGAGCTTAAAGGATGCATTCGAGATATTTGAGACAAACACTAAAAGAGCTGACAAGTGGTCGCCAGATACGCAAAGATTAGTTACTGGCATAAAAAAGCTCTTATTTTTATACTTTAACGAAGATACGCCAGTTTATAGGATCACGAGAGATAACTTGCTTGAATTTAGAGATCTTCTTTATAAAATTCCAACTAAGCTAGCTCAAAAGAGTAGGTATAAAGATAAAAGTTTATCTCAAATACTTAAGCTAGGAGAAAAGGACGACAAACTCTCTGAGCCTACTATCCAAAAATATATGATAAGGGTTATTCAGTTTTTTAACTACTGCTTTGATAGCGGCTATATAGGTAAAAGCATAACTGCAAAAATGAACGTCAAGATAGACATAGACCCTAGCGAGAGGGCAGTGCTTCCATACGAAGCATCAGAAGCTAGGAAGATCTTTGAGATAGTAACGAACATCAAACAAAGTGGTAAATCACCAAGTTCAAGGATAGAGGCTAGTGAGCTCTACTACGTCACAATGATAGCTGCTTATAGTGGCATGAGGATAAAAGAGATCACACAGCTTCACAAGGAGGATATAGTCTTAAAAGATGGAATTTACTGCTTTAACATAAACACAAATGATGGTAAAACGACAAAGACTAAAAATAGCATTAGATTTGTGCCTATCCATAGTAAGCTCATAGATCTAGGTTTGCTAGAATATGTTAATAGTAAGAAAAATGGAAACATATTTAAGGTAAGCAATAAGGACTTCTCTGAAATTTTTAGAAGCCAGATCCAAAGAAAGTTTATAGATAAAGACTCTAAAAAGACCTTCTACTCTTTTAGGCACTACTTTATAGACTATCTAGTGCAACGTGAAGTCGAAGCCAACCTTATAGCTCAGATAGTAGGGCATGAGAAGCAGTATAAAATTTTGCTAAACACCTATGCTAAACCTATTAATGCCAATACGCTAAGGTCTAAAGTAGAGATGGTATCGTATGATAATGAATAGGAGTAAATTTTAAAGCATGAGTTTTAAGACTATTCTTATATCTTATTTAGTATTATTTTAGGTATTAAATAAAGGATAAAAATGCAAACCATACAAGCAAATTTCACAGCTAGTATAAGCGAGCTAAAAAAGTCCCCAGCTCAAATTTTAAAACAAGCTGGAGATAATGTCGTAGCTATACTAAATCACAATGTCCCTAGTGCCTATCTAGTACCTAGTGCTGTCTATGAAAAGATGACAGAGATAATAGAAGAGTATCATCTAAGTAAAGCAGTAGACGCTGCTTTAGCAAGTGGTGAAAAACCAGTAAAAGTAAGCCTAGATGAGCTATGAGTTAGAGTTCTTGCCAAGTGCTTTAAAAGAGTGGCAAAAGCTTGACAATAGCATAAAAGTGCAGTTTAAAAAGAAGCTAAGTGAGCGTCTAGAAAACCCAAAGGTTGCAAAGGACAAGCTACGAGGCTATGGAGATGTCTATAAGATCAAGCTAAGAGATGTCGGCTACCGCTTGGCATATCAAGTAAAAGATAGCGAGATCGTAGTGCTTGTGCTAGTTGTTGGCAAAAGAGAGAACAACGAAGTATACGAGATACTAAAGAATAAATTTAACCAAGCATAAAGCTAGACTTTTAGTCATCTGTGATTTGCTAGTAACTAATTTCATGTTACTAGCTTGTCCTATTTAAAGCGCTATTTTGTTATGAGCATAACCCCTATAAATTTATTATTTTATTTTCTTAATTTCATACTGGACTAAATTTCTAAGAGAAAATTTAAAAGCTACAAAAATTATATTATATATTTCATAGTATTTTTAAAAAATACGCATTTTAGGGGGCTGAAGCCTACCTAATTCCTTGTTTTAGACTGTAAATTTTTATAAAATAATCTTAAAAGATATTTAAAGAACAAGTCTGCCAAAAATTTTTATGACATAAGATTTTTGAGTGGCTTCTTTTTTAGATTAGGAGAAAATTTACGTGAGTTCTGAAAAGACAAAAAAGCGCGAGGTAACCAAAGTCATAACTAAAAGACTTAGGCTAAGTAATACAGAATGGTCGGTAATTAATGGCAAATTAAAAGAAAGTGGTCTGACTTTCTCAAAATTTGCCCTAAGAGCTATGTTATCTAAGCAGATTCATGCACCAATCAAGAGGGAGCTTTTAACTGAACTATCTAGACATGGACAAAACATAAACCAAATAGCCACCAAACTAAATAGCGGAGAAAGCCTAGATAGAGTTGGTATTGAGATCATAGCGGACGATAATGATGTCTTACATAAAGTATATGAAGCATTGGGTAAATAATATGTCGCTTGATTTACATTGCATCAATACAAATAAAGGCACTAATGATGCTAGTTAAATTTCTTCGTACTTATACTGGTGGTGGCCTTGGGAGCATAAATTATCTTTTAAATGAGAGAAAGGCTGCTGGAACAGCAAGAGTTATAAAAGGTGATGAAAATTTAACTAGAGCTATTATAAAAGGCATCACTTATAAACAAAAGACCTGTTTTGGTGTTTTATCATTTGAAGAAAAGTATGACTTTTTAACTGAAGAACAAAAACTAAAGATCATTAAGGATTTTGAATGTGCTCTTTTGGGCGAATATATGCTTGAGAGGACAAATGTATTATGGGTAGAGCATTCGGACAAGGATGGTCGGCTTGAGTTAAATTTCCTGGTTCCCAAGATCGATCTTAAAACAGGAAAATCATTTAATCCATATTTTGCCAAATATGATCAAACTAGAATAGATCTAATTAAAAGGATTATTAACGATGAGTATGGATTATCAAGTCCAGATGATCCAGCAAAAGAGCAAACTATATTGTCTAGCAAGAAAAACATCAAGCATTATAAAAATTTAGAAGATCTCGACCAAAAACTGCACGATCTGGTTAAGCAAGGCTCTATTAAAAATAGAAATCACATGATTGAACTTCTTACACAAAGTGGTATCGAAATAACCAGAATCAATAAAAAAGGTATAACAATCATACTGCCTACTAAAAAAACAAAAAATCGTCTAAAAGGAGGAATATACGATGCAGACTTCACAGGTACTCAAAAACTTAGAGAGCTCAGCGAAAGCTCAAGCAGAAGAATTAGAGAATTCCATGATAGAAATACACAAAAAGAGTGTAGAGAAAATAGGCGAAAACTTGAGGAGCTTATTGCTAAAAGAGATAGATTTAATCAAGAAAGATATATCGAAAGAACTTCAAAAAGCAATATCCCTACACCGCAAGGACAGATTGGTGATAATCTTACTATCAACGGCTATCGCACTAATATTGGGAGCAGTGGCTGGCTGGATGGTAAAAGAGAAGAAGTTAGAGAACGAAATGGTTTGGACGATACCAAAACAATGGAGATACAGCCGACCTGCTGCGGACAAGACCCAGAGAGAGTATTACATATCGATTCCAAAAGACGAAGAGATAATAGAGAACGAGAGCAGGAAATTTATACTAATGAAAATGGAGTAGAGGATGACAGCATTAGAGAAAGCATTACTAGAAGAGAACGAGCGCTTGACGAAGAGGATCGAAGACGAAAGGAACAAGCACGAATTAGAAATAATGAATTTGCAACAAGACTGCGAGAAGGAGCTTGTGATATTACGGACAAATGTGACAGAGCTAACAAAGAAAGTCAAGAGCTTGAACAAAGATTGCAACGACGCCTTAACGGAATCTTTGCAACAACAAAGAGATATGTACGAGAGTTCAATATCTCGTTTGAAAGAAAAATTAGAAAATTCAGAAAGAGAATTCCAAAATTTGAGAGAAGAATACGAGAGCTTACAGATAGAGTACAAGAGGCTGCAAGAATATGTAGAGAATTTATAGAGGAGCGTGAATACACCCAGAAAGCCAGCATAAATCACCATATGGGTGATGTATGCAATGAAAAGACTCAAAGTCTAGATATGTTTTAAATATAGAGACTCTATTAAGTTTATTGCATAATCATCTCATTTATCACTTCCAAAACTATATTTATTACACTGCCATTTTAAAAATCTACTAAAATATATTTTGGAGACCACAAAAAATAATTTAGTCTAATTATTTTTTATACTTATGGCTACCTTAGTAAACTTAATATTTTATTAAAAATAGCCTATCCTGCATGGCCATTTTTAATTAAGAAAATATTTTTTAGCGTGGGTCAAGGGAGCGGCAAGCTCTCCTTGCGAGCCTCTATGTAGCTACAAATGGTAACATTTTGTAGCTACATAGAGTATGCTCGCCCTAATATCTGAATTGAATTTTGGCGCATACTGGAATTAAACCAGTCCCACCAAAGAATGACTTAGTAAAAGTAAATTTTTGTAATTTTTGTGGTTGGCATATTTGTCACTTGTTTATTTTGACTGATAAATTTGGATAGTCAATTATTTTATGATTACTTTAATTAAAACTTAAAAAATAAGAATCTAAAAAAGTAATTTTGCATCTTTTATTGATTTTTGATATTAGGCTTTAAATTAATAAATTTTGTCCATAGGTATTATTTATATTGATTGATTTTTTATTTTTGCGGGTTGGAATACGTTTTGCTTGGTATCAAGCAAGAAGCTAGGAGGCAAACCATGAATGATATTAGCATCTTAAGCACCAATATAAATTCATACACCAAGCAACAACACAAACAAGGCAGGTCTGCAAATTTTAGTGATATTTTTAACCAAAAGACCAAAAAAAGATTAGCGAGCCAAACCTGTAACAACTTGTCAAGGACTTTCTAATCATTTTTATCATTTTTTTTGATGTTTTTCACTCTCAATTTCTCTAAGCATTATGTGTTTCAATTTGTCTTGCATTGTTTCAGTAGCATTTTTATTAAAATGTACAACAACTTCATAGGCAGTTTTTCCGATCTTCTTTATTGTTTTTGTTCCTGTATTATTTTTTGCATATCATCATTCCTTTCCTTGCAATTAAAAAGCGATTAGAATTTTTTACTTTTCCAATCGCTCTCATTCATCTATTAAGTTTTGTGCTTTCTTCAGCTTTTCTTTGTTCTGTATTTTTCTTCTATCAAGTCCCGTTATCCTAAAAGGTAAACACATCTCGATTATCCTTGAATAAATCCTGCCAAGCATTATATCTTCCTGTTCTTTTTCTATATCTTTGAAATTAAGGTTAGTAGTTATAATGGTTGGTCTTGCCTTTAGGTATCTTGCATTGATTACATTGTAAATTTGCTCTAAGGCATATTCTGTGTTTCTCTCTATTCCAAAATCATCAAGAATTAGTAGGGTAGGGCTTGTTATCTGTTCGATATATTCGTTTATATCAAGATTAAAGCCGCCTTTTTGTAAGTCGTTTAATATCTGTGCAAAGTTCCTCTTTTTTACTGTATGGCTATATGGCTATATTCTGTAATTATAGCGTTGGCAATAGCACAAGCTACATAGGTCTTGCCACTTCCTACATTTCCGTAAAGTAACAGTCCAACATTATCTTTTCTCATTTCTTCAAAATGTTTTACATAGTTCTTTGCTTTTTTGATGATTTCCTTATCTGTATCTTCATCGGCATTTTTAAAGGTGTAGGCTATTTGATTTTTGGATATAAAGCAGCTTTGTCTTAACCTATCTTGTTTTAACAGTTTTTTCTTGTTCAGCTCTATCTCTATCACATTTACAAGCCGTTCTGATAATCATAGGCTTATCCAACATCGGAATTACCTTACCGTCTATTCTTTCATTACAAATCTTGCAATAGATATGTCCGTCCTCTTCATAGTGAGTATCTTTGTTGTAGATAAAATCTGTCCCTTGAATTTTTGTAGTAATCATATTTTCTTTATCATTCATAATTTTAGTCTCCTTTTCTACATCAGGCTCTATAATGCGTTTTAAGGCTTATTTTTATCTTAACCATAGTCTGACACCTCTTTTATGATTAAACCCTTAAAAACACCTTTTATAGGCTGTCGCTGTCTTCATAGTTGGTTGAATAGGTTCTATGGCTTTTATTTTGATTATTTTTCTGTGATAGCTTTTCTTTATCCTGTTCATACCAATTCATACCAATTAAGGATTGTTACATAGTGGTCTTTGTAGTCTGTGCCTTTACTTTTGATATATCTTAATAGCTTTTCAGTCATTGTATCTGTATGACCTTTCAGCCTATCTTTTAGATTTTGGTATTCTTCATCGGTTAAATGAATATTTTGATACTCTCCATAAAGGGACACTGGGGCAACCTGTTCTATTCTCCTCTTATCTAATCTACCCTTAACTATACTATGCGGACAAACGGTTGACACTTGGTTGTCATTTGGTATACCAAGATTTTCAACCTTGATATATGCTCCATTTTCCGTTTGCGTTATACTTTGCTTTTCTTCAAGATACATCGTTTCTTTTCGTCTGTCATTTCTGATGTAGTTATTTATCTTCCAATAGGTAATGACTATAACCCCTCTTTAAAAGACAATTACAAAACCTTTTGTAATTAGAATTTTTAAGTCATCATCATCTGCCCTCATAGATAGATGAAAATACAGGCATTGGCTACTTAATGGCATATCCAAAAATAAGTCGCTATCCACTATCTTTATTGAAAACATCCTTTTATCTGCCATTTTTCTCTCCTATCTTTTGTTATGAAAATGTAGCAACAAATCGTTACTCCTTTTATCTTTTAAGGAAGTCGTGTTTCACTACCCCCTTTGATTAGTACTGTCTTTGATTTAGGTACACTCCCATTTTGGGAATGTGGCATTTGTCATCTTCTTATTTTTCTTTTGTTGTTTTAGATGTCGGTCTTAAAAATACTTTTGCTTTTCTATAAACTGAATGAGCGTTTTGAAACGGTACAATAGAAAAAGCCGACTTTTGTTGTTTCAGTATGTCGGCTTAATGTAAGCTATCTGTTTCAAATTTTTATTGTCAAGGGTGAGCGATAGTGAATGTGCTTTACCCTTGATGATAAAAAAGCGAATGAATTATATTCAGTTGTCTTTTGCCTTTAATACGGAAAAATGCTTCGGCTTTTTTCTTTGCTCCCCGCAAGGGTAAAAGCACCGCAGGTCGCAAGGACACCTAAAGGGTGTATAATTGCGCCCTTAGAAAATCTAAGGGAATTACAATTATACTATGTCCTTGCGTTTCTTAGTCTTTTTGAAATGCTCTTTGCAAAATAGCCTTTATTTCTTCATTACTTTTCTCGCTTGCTCCCTCAATTAAACTTTCTAAGATTGCTCCTCGCTCTATCAATCTATGGTTTCGCTTTTTTCTTTCTTCAAGGCTCGTTTGCTTTCTGATTTTCTTTTCCTGATTTTTAAGCTGAGATAGTTTCTTTTCATATTTTTTTTCTTCTTACTTGCTTTCAATCTTTTCTTTTACTTTTTCTAATTCTGTTTTTATTGTCCATAAATTTCATCTCCTTTCAAGTTTTTTTCATAAGAAAAGACGATAGATGTTTTACTTTCTATCGTCTTGAATCTGTATTATTCAGCTCGACAAACTGAAATTTGACTTACTTCTTGTATTTCTCAACGATTATGCCTGCTACAATACCTACAATAAATCCCGCCGTAGTAACAGCCGAAAACTTAAACTTACCCCAAAGAGAAGGAAGCGCAGAAATCGCAAGTGCATACCAAAACAGATTACTACTGAGCAACCAACCATATAAATAACTATGCTCACCAGTTGAAATATTAGTAAATAGCCAACCAATCAAGTTGCTCTCACCAATATATCACCAGATATACAGCTATGTATCCCAATGTTATATAAACATTTTTCTTTCTCAAGTATAATCACAATCCTTTGTCAAACGGGAATTTTATTCTCCTGTCACTCGTTTATAGGATCATAGTCGGAAGGGACAGGTGCTACTATACTTACAAAGATGATATCCTCATCTCCAGTATTTTTTGCTCCGTGGCAGGAGTCTTTCTTCGATACTATGACATGGCCTTTCTTGAATGGAACCTCTTCATTAGGCTGGGGGTAGAATATTCCCTCTCCCTGAAGGACGATCCATATATCGTCGGAATTGTGGTGATAGTGCTTTTGCAATGTCTGACCGGGTTTGATAACCCAGACCGATCCGCCTGTAGATTCTGTCTGATAAAACGGTGTTCTGACAGCCTTTTCCGGATCCTCTTTTTTTACAAGGTCCATGCAATAGATTCTCTGTTCGCTCATGATTATTTGCTCCTTTGTATTCCATAGTTTAATCGAAAAAATGCGATTTAATGATATACCGACAAATTCTAATTTGTCTACTTCTTTATGTTTTTTAATCTCTCATCATAATATTCTTCTACAAATTTATGATTTTGGTGTTTTTCAATTTGCTTAGTGATAAGCTCTATCATTTGCTCATTTTGTTCTACTGTGTAGTTGAAATTTTTCCAATGAGAAACATTGTCTAAACATATTTCAACCAACTTTTCAAAGGTTAATACCCTTTCATTATCGGAATAATATGTTTCTTTTATATTTTTTGTTGTTGTAACTTGTATATTAGCCTCATATAGAGTGTTCAATACATCAGAGCTAATAGAAGTATCAAGAGTTGCTAAAAACATTTCTCTTGCACCTGTTCTTCCCATTTCTTCAGGTACTTCTTGCCATCTTTCTCTTAATGTGGTTTTTGCACTAATTAAGACAGTATTTCTCTTATTTACAATGTATTCTAAAACACCCGGAGAAACTAAATCTACCAATTTACCAAGACCTTTATTGACAAACTCTTGTTTACCTATATTACCTTGACTGTCAAGTGGAATCCCTGCACCAATCAAAATGAGTTCTATAATACTTTCAAATTCTTTACCTGCTCTACTCCTCCTACTTTGAGTATTTGACAAAGTCAAAGCATATATATGTTCCGGAAATTCTTCCACAAACCAAGTAATTGCCTCTATTGGTGTAAGAGTTTTGATATACTCATCATCAACTAACTCTTTTAGCATTTTTGAAGTAAAGTCTTTTTCTAATGGCTGAAATTCACTCCAACAGCTATTTCTAAGTTTTTCAACAACTTCACTTGCATTACTTAAAAAGAATTCTTTAGGGACTTTGTCGTATCCTAATGTAATAAAATTATCATAAACTAAGTCATAAGGCTGTTTAAAGCCTTCTTTCCTTTTTTCTTTAACTAAGTTTTTATATTCATCAAGAGAAATATTTGCCATAACTCTTTTCCTTTCTTGAAAAATTTTCTTCTATATGGTACAATAGTGTCAAATAGAGGACAGTTAGTCCTTGAAATAACATATATAAAAAGGAGAATATATATGAGCATTATACCACAAATCATAGATAATTCCCCTGCTATTTTAATAAAAAATAAGCGTATCAGATTACAAATGACTCAAAAAGAATTAGCTGATGCTGTTGGTATGTCCAAATTCGGAGATAGGACAATTCGCAGATGGGAAAATGGAGAAAGTCAGCCATCGTCCATTGAGCTGAAACATATTTTATCATTTCCTGAAAAAGTACCTTTCCCCAATAATGAAAATGCCCCCTATAAAATCATTGATTTATTTGCCGGAATTGGTGGTACAAGGCTTGGATTTTACCAAACAGGTAAAACAAATGTCGTATTCAGTAGTGAAATTGATAAATTTGCAGTAAAAACATATAAGGCAAATTTTGGTGAAACTCCTTTTGGAGATATTACAAAAATATCTGAAAAAGATATTCCTAATCATGATATTATTGTCGGTGGTTTTCCTTGTCAAGCATTTAGTCAAGCCGGTAAAAAGCTTGGTTTTGAAGATACTCGTGGAACATTATTTTTTGAAATTGCAAGAATTATTAAAGAGAAACGACCTAAGGCATTTCTTCTTGAAAATGTCAAAAACCTAAAATCTCACGATAAAGGTCGTACCTATAAAACAATAGAAAAAACATTAAAGGATTTAAACTACGATGTTCATTCTATTATACTTAAAGCAAAAGACTTCGGTGTTCCACAAAATAGAGAGCGTATTTACATTGTTGGATTTGATAAGGATAAAATAGATAACTATAAAGATTTTTCTTTTCCAATTCCTCCCTGCCCAGATGTTTCTGTGGGAAATATTTTAGAGCAAAATGTTGATACTAAATACACCATTTCAAATGCACTTTGGCAAGGTCATCAACGACGAAAGAAAGAACATAAAATAAAGGGAAATGGATTTGGTTACACATTGTTCAATGAAAACAGTCCTTATACAAATACATTATCTGCAAGATATTATAAAGACGGGAGTGAAATACTTATTGAGCAAAAAGGAAAAAATCCACGAAAACTAACACCTCGTGAAGCTGCAAGACTTCAAGGCTTCCCCGAAAACTATATCATTCCTGTAAGTGATACTCAAAGTTACAAACAGTTTGGTAATTCTGTTGCCGTTACTGTTATCCATGCAATTGCAAATAACATAATTGATGTACTTGATACCTGTACTAAAAAAGAGATTGACTAACTTCAATCTCTTTTTTCTAACTTATTAACTTGTATACCTGCCCTTTTCAGAACCTTTAATTTTTCTTGTTTTCTCTGTTCTCTCCTTGCCTTATACCTTTCCTCATATTCCTGTTGTTTTCCATTTACTTTACGCTTTAAGTAGTTTTGATGAAGTCTGTCTTTTCTTTCCTTGATTTTTCTCTCTTCTTCCTCAATTTTTAATCTTTCTTCTTCTTCAGTCAATTCTTCTTTTGGTGGCTCATAGTTACCGATAAAATTAAAATATATCTCTATTTTTTTGCTTTGATGTTTGACTACCTTTTCTATTCCTTTCATGAACAATAATCTTTTCTACAAACTCATTTATCATTGTAGTTGTAAGTTCATCAAAATTTTCATATCGGCTTATTAGAGATATAAACTTTTTCGCCTTATCTGTTTCTTTTTCATATCTTGATATTGCAAACTCTAAGTCTTTAATTTCTTTGCTTAAAGCTATTTGCTCTGTTTCATATTGACTGTTAAGTATCTCATATCTATTACTTGGTATTTTTTTCAAGTATCATATCTTCGTAAATACGGCACATCAATCGTTCAAGTTCCTGAAGCCTGTTTTTACTTTCCATTAATCTTATTTTTTTCTTTTCTATCTCTACTTTTTCCTTTTCTTCCATTTCATTTTAAATGGAACGGATAAAGGCTTCGTGATCTTCATTAAGATATTTTTTAATGTCTTTTAAGGTTTCCTGTATAAGGTTTAAGACTGCTTCCGCTTTTATCCTGTGAGTAGATGGACAAAGCGTTCCACAGGGTACTTTCGTGTAAGCACTGCAAGTGTAATAGGGAATATTTTTGTAATTACTTGTTCTATGAACATACATTTTACTGCCACAATCTGTATAATACATAAGCCCAGTTAAAGGGTGATATTCTCCCCAACCATCGGGATACCTTTTTACATTTCCTCTTATCCTTTGCACATTATCAAAGGTTTCTTGGTCTATAATTGCCTCGTGGGTATTTTCAAATATCAGCCAGTTTTCTTCAGATACATATTTGCTTTTCTTATCCTTGAAATGCTTTCTTGTTTTGAAGTTTACAGTATGACCTAAATATTCCTGTTTCTTTAAGATACTTACAATTGTAGAACTGCACCAACGATAAGGATGTTCAAACACTTTGCTTTGATGTAGTCCATATCCTAATTTTTGCTGATGGTAAGCAGGTATATCTACTTTTTCACTTTCCAATATCTTTGCTATTCGATACGGACCATTGCCTTGCATGGTCAGATTGAATATTCTCCTTACTATCTCCGCTGCTTTTTCATCTACAATCCACTTATCTTTGTCTTTTTCATCTTTGATATATCCATAAGGTGGAGAGCTTGCCGTATGCTTTCCGCTTTCCCCCTTTGACCTGAATGTAGATTGTATTTTTCTTGAAGTATCTCTTGTATACCATTCATTCATAATATTTCTAAAAGGGGTAAAATCATCTTCTCTATAAAAGCTATCTACATTATCATTGATAGCAATGAGCCTAACTCCCTTTTGTCTTAAGATTTCCATACATTGACCGACTTTAAGATAGTCTCTGCCAAGTCTACTCATATCTTTTACGATTATACAACCTATTATATTACCTTGATTAACTCCGTTCATCATTGCCATAAAGCCCGGTCTATCAAACTGTGTTCCGCTTATTCCATCATCTGTAAAATGTATGATGTTGCTTAAATTATTTTTACCTGCATATTCTTCAAGGATTTTCTTTTGATTTACAATAGAATTGCTTTCTCCTTGAAGTTCATCATCACGACTTAATCTCTCATAGAGTGCTGTTATCTTTTCATAATTCCTCATTTTTACCCCCTTTCTCTTAGTTTCTTAAATAAAAAAGAATTAAGAAGTACATATTTCACTAATATAGTGATTAAGTGTTCTCCTTAATTCTATTACTCCAAGAGCCAGCTAAATTTACTTATACCACTTCTTCACAAAACAGCCTCATCTCTTTAATTTTCAGTGATCTTCAAGCTTACGGCTACACAGTGGATAAAGCTGGGTTTATGGGAGCTGATTTTAACAAAGCAGCCAGCTTGCCACAGGACTTTAAAATCCACAAAAGCACGCTTGATGAGCTTAGTAGATTTTCTGGGCGCAACCATGTGCTAAATCGCATCAAGAGCAAAGACGAGCAGATAAAGATCTTTGATAACATCGATATGGCCGACACTATAAAGCACTACTACAGACTATTTGATCAAATGACCTCTGCTTTAGGCGATTATAAAAAGAGCTACACCCTTGCAGATATAAGCAAACTACCAAAAGGTTACAGCACAAAAGGTACTCACTATGATGCCAAAGGACATTTGCTAAAAGATCTATCAAACTCTACTATCTCAAACATCTACTCTAGCACTGATGATCTAAATAGCGCTAAAACTCTTAGCAAGGAGCTTTCAAGTGCAGGCGTTAGGCTCATAGTAAAAGAGGTTGATTTTACGATGAGCGAAGCAGGTGATGAGTTTAGCTTTAACCCTGATATCTCTTTTTATAAGTCAGATGAAGGTTATAGTAAAGAGGCTCTTTTTATGGGATTTTTACGCAGTTCTAGACCGCTACCAAGTGATAGTGCAAAGACTAAGCTAAGTAGTGCTGCACTAAATGATATATCAAGCACTGGAGAGCATAAAGAGTACTTTGTGGATTTTGAAAAAATGGGTAAAGATAACGAGAGCATAAAAGCACTCATAAAAGAAAGACTTAAAGAGCTAACGTTTTTAATGTATGCAAGATCAAAGAACATTAAGGCAGAAAGTGCCACTTCAAACGAATATGAGAAATTTAAGCCAACTAGCGGGGATTTAAATTCTCTAGCAAATTCTTGGAGCGAGAGGATAAGTTCTATTAGTAAGACTTTTGTGTAGAGAGAAGTCATATATAAACTAAATTGTTAAAAGGTCGATTTACAAACTAAGAAAATTTCACTCAAACAAATTTTGAAAAATAGTTGAGTAGTTTAAAACTTACTAAGGATAGTAAAATGCAAATTTCTAGCTCACCATATCCTTATCTGTCTAGAGAACACATAGCTAGTGAGATGGGGTTTAAATTTAACGATATAAACGAGATACTTAGTAACGATATGGGATATGGTATGAGCTTTCCTAAATACGCAAGGCTTGATAGAAAAGCTCAAGCTGAGGCTTATGATAGGCACATATATCCGCTATCTGGCTTTACAAAAGGTGATGAAGCAAAAGTCACTATCATAGGAAAGCTTAGAGGCTATGATCCTGATTTTACAAGCGAGCAGTTATCAGATCTTAAAAATTTCATAAATGAAAGCAAGGGTTTATTTGTTGAATATATACAAGGTCAGCAAGCAAAACCAGACAACGATAAGCCAAAAATTTTAAGAGATACCCCATACACTGTAAATGAATTTTTAAATGAGTATCGTGGCAATCGCCAACTGCTATTTATGCAAAACTCAAGGACTGTTGATCTGCTTGATAGTGATATGAGCGTTGATGAGTTTAAAGAGGAGTGGGCTAAATATGCACTAAAAGAGCGGTTTAATATAACTTTATCTGGCGAAGATGCTAAAAATGCTGTCAATATACTAAAAGAGATGAATAAAAAGGGCTTTCAGGATATAGAGAGCGTTGAAGAAGAAAAAGACGACACCAAAGAGAAAAAATTTACTCCTATCCAGGCTGAAAGTAAAAACACTGAAACTTATGACATTACTAAGGATGAGAAATTTTCATATTTACTCAAGCTTCAAGAACTTGAGAGAGAACGAGGTATCGATGTGCTTCGCATTATGCAAAAACTTGAAGAAAATGGTAAAAAGGTTGTCGATAAAAAGGTTTAAATTATCTTTATATCTAGCACAAGCCGCTGCTAAGTTATCCTATGACAAGTTAGATGGTGATCCTCGTTCTGCTTTATCTATCAAGCCATCTTATTTAAAATTTGCTTCTTGTCTATCTTTTGCATAAGCTCTAAGACATCTATGCCTCTTTTTTCTTTAAATTTTAAAAGCTCTCTTGCAAAGAGAAATTTCTGATCCTTGTTTATATCATAGGTCTCATACTTCTTCTTAACCTGCATAGGTTTAAATTTTTTCTCAGACTGCTCTTTGGCAAAATTTGCATTATATTCTTGCTCTTCTTTGATTATCTGCTTTCTTTGTTCTTCAACATCTTTTGTTGCTTTTTCTCTTGCTTTGGCAAATAACGTTTTAAATTCATCTATGCTTAGATCGGTTCTATCTAAAAGACTAAGCGACTCCTTGTTATTATTTGGATAAAGGGAGGACATAGTTTCCATAAAAGCATCTAGTTCATCTTCTTCTTTTGTGCCAATACCAACCATCAGTCCAGATATTGTTGGTTTGCCATCAACAGAGTTGGTAAGCAACCAGTCCATGTGAGATTGTAATACATTGATTTCAAATTCCTCTAAGTTTTCTGGATATTTTGATAATAAAGCTCGCCTTTCATCAATGGTATAGCTATACTTTTTTGAAAGCATATTGTCTATCTTCTCTATGGTTTCTGTTATCCAGTTTTCACTACTTCTGTCTTCTTTGATGTATTTTTCAACATTATCAATTATTAAATTTTGCATATATGAATCAATTAGAGCCTTTTCTTGCTCCTTTGACATTTTTGCATTTTCTTTTTGGATAGTGTTATCTTGTATCGGTGTGTTGCTAAGTCCGTTTATGCTAGTTATCATTTCAGTTCCCCCTTTACGCCTTTATATCAACATCTCTTTTTATACCAAGCATATCTACTAGGTATTTTCCAGCTGGGTTTTCATTTAGCTCTTTTACTAAATTTAAAGGCGGCATACTAAATTTTAAAAAACTATCCATAAAGTCTTTGCTCTTTTTACCATCTTTGTCTATCTCACCAAAGAGTAGCTTTAGCATTTTTAGATTATGCTCCATCATCTTTTTAAATGAGAGTTCGTCTTCTTCATATCCCCTACGTCTATCTTCAGGAGTGCTCACAAAGCCACTTTGTAAGTCGATATAGACAAAGTCTCTTTTAGATCTGATGTAGTCTTGCATATATTTAGGCATGCCAGCTATGTCATTATCAGTAGCATTTATAAAGCCAGGTCCAAATTTCATCTCACCCATTAGATTAAACAGCTCAAATGCTCTATTAAATTCTTTACTATCTATGCTCTTATCATAGCCTTCTCTTTTGCCTTGTACTGTTGTCTCGCCCTCTCTTACATCAAGGTTGTTGTTTATGACGGCTGCTATAAGTCCGCCTTTGGTTATTGAGCCATCTTTATTAGTGTATTTCTCTCCATGCGGATCCATAAATACACCACTTCCCACACTCTCCTTGCCGCCATTGTTGTTGTTAAAGATATCTGTTGTTGGCTTTAGTGGCTGCCTGCCATCTCCGCCATCAAAGCTTGGGTTGAAAAAAAGCGTGCTTATCATCTGCTTATTTGACTCTTTGCCGTTAAAATCAGCCGCAGCCGAGCCAAATTCATGAATGGAGTTATGGATCTTGGTTACTTGCATACTTTGGCGGTTATACTCAAAGCCTTGAGAGAAATTTCTTATCTCATCTAAGCTAAAGCTATCTTTTGAGTTTAGTGTGTCTTCGCCAACTACTTGGGAGAGAACTTTGTAGGCATTATTTACAGTTTTTAGTATATCGATGCTGTCAAAAACCCTTTGCATATAGTCAGGCTGCGTCTCTATCCTGACTAAAGACTCCAGTGTGCTTGAGTGAATTTTATATCCGCTTGGTATGCCAGCTTGCTTATTAAACTCATCTGTAAAGTAGCCATCCTTATCTACCTTGTAGCCTAAAACCTCTGAGCTAGTTTGGTTGGTAGAAGCTTTGGTTGATACCTTTATGTTCTGCTCTAAATTCAAGGGGTAGCTACCAAGTGTGTTTATCATCTAATATCCTTTTAGCTTTAACTCACACCAAAGATATCGTCTTTTTTATGAAAAGATTTATTTTGCCAAGGCTTTTTAGTCTGCATAAATTTACTCCTAAACTCTCGTATCTACCTTTTTATAAAGCCTATCTTTGCTAGATAGTTCCTTAAATTTGAGGTCGTTTTCAAGATAAGTGATGTTATAAATTTCTTTAGTGGTGATGCTTTTGCCGTTTTCAAGTCCGATTAGGAATTTACTTGTAAATTTATCAGAGAGGTTTTTAACTAGCTTTGCTCCAAGCTCTTTTAGGCTAGATATCTTATCATCTTGCTTTATGCCTATATCCTTAAAGTCAAGTCTGTTTAGTTCTACATCATTCATGCTCTTAGCATCTAAATTTATACTTGCTCTTTTACTATCTTTGTCATCTTTGCTGATTAGCTTGCCAGTGTCGTTATAAATTTCTTTTACCTCTAGCTCTCTTCCGCTATCAAATTTAAGCGTGATAGTGCCATTTTTGTTTAGCTTCATAGCTATTACGCTATCTGTGTCCTTTAGAGCAGCTGCAGCCTTGCTCGTATCACTCTCAAAAGCATGCTTTACTCTTTCTAAATTTTCTAGGCTAAACTCAAGCCCAGTTGTTTTTTCAAACTCACTCTCCATAGCGATCATATAAGATGACTTTGTGGCTTTTAGCTTTGAGATGAGATCATCTGCGTCTTCTACATCATTTTCTTTTAAATTTTTGCTTATCCACTCTACGTCTTTGCTGTGAGCGCTAGACTCTTTTTGGTAGTCGTTATAAAATTTCATAAAGCTATCTTTTTGATAGCCTGCGTATGAAAAGCTCTTATCTTGTTTAGATCCAGATGGTTTTATGATAGGGTTAAACTCACTAAGCCTTTTCTTGCCATCAAAGCCAACTTTCTCATAGGCAAAGTTGTTTAAGCCGCTCTCTTCGTTAAATATCTTATTATCCCTAAGATCTACCCAGCCGTCTTGGTCTGCATGATCTTTGAAAAATTTATTAGTCTCTTCTTTGCCTATCTTTTGGTAGCGATACTCGGCTGAAAATAGAGTATAAGGGTTTGAGTTGTTTAAACTAACTCTATAATCAACCGTGTTTTTGCTAGCAAAGTCCATAGCCTCATGGCTTAAATTTCTAATATCTTTTTTAATAAAGTCGTTAAGGTTTATCTCGCTTACAACTTCGCTTAGTTTAAAAATTTTCTCATTTCCGTCTTTATCGTAGCCTCTAACCTTTAACTTATCAAAGTATTTATCACCAGAATTTATCACTCCGTCCTTGTTGCTATCAAAGTTAAATAAAAATCCATTTGCATCTAGCTTGCCTATGCCTAGTTTGTCATTATCGTCATAAAGATCCAAAAAGACCTCCATGTCACCCAGTGAGGTTTTTATCGTTTTTTCATAGGCGTAGTCATTTAAATTTGTAAATTTAGTATCTGCTGCTGCAATGGGCTTAATGGGAGTTTTTGAATTTATAGATGAAAAATAGGTGCTAGTTTGATCCACTTTCCTTAGTGCTGAGGCATCTTTGCCAAAGAGATATTTGTTTTCAAAGTCTTTTTTGTCCCAGTTTCTTCTTTGTATATCCACATAAGAAAAAGCATCGTTTGTCCCACTATCTGCTTTAGCATACTCTGACTTCACGCCACTGGTGCTAGCACCTTGGATGATAGAGTAAGTGCTATTTGAGATAAGCTTAGTAGCGATGTCTTTAAGCTCAGACTTTAAATTTGTATTGTCTAAAGTTTGCACTCTATCTACGCCAAGAAGGACCCTTGAATAGATCATATTTTTGGGTAAATTTATATTTATGGGCTCTAAATTTGGTGATATATTCATTTTAAATCCTTTTAAAATATATATCTTATATCGGCAAATATAAAAAATATTTAGTAGTATGGGAGCCAAAAGGGCTTAGAGCGAATGCCTACTATGTTATATATTTTATAGCTCTCTTGCCTTCGTCCTCTCATCAAATTCTTTTAAAACATCCATTATCTTGCTTGCTAGTCCCTCAAGCGTTTGATCTTTTTTAAGCTCTAAATTTCTAAGCTTTAAAATCCTAGCTAGTATATCTTTTAGATCTTTCTTGCCAGATAGTATCTCATCATAATAAGCCTTTGGTATGCCTATCTCACTTCTATCTTGTTTTGTAAGTATTAATGAACTTTTATACACACTAAGAGCCTCGTCAGTTATCCTTGTTGTGCCACCTTGTAGCACAAGACCTTGCTCGTTTTTTAAAAATGCGACAAAGATTTGCTCCTTTGTATAGCCTTGTTCGTTATCATATACAGACATATCAGGCTTGAAGTCATATCCAGCACTACTAACCCACATATAAGGGATAGTGTGCTCAGTTGTCATCACTTCTGGAGAAAAGTCAAGGAAATTTCCATTAACCCTTATATTTATATCTTTTAGATCATTCATTAGCTTACGTGCATCGTCTGCGTCTTGAGCTGTTCTAAATACATGAGTTATCTTTTCATTGCTTCTATCAGTTAGTCCATCTATCTCGTCACTTGTCATCCTACCCATTAGGTATTCGAAATGATCCATTTTTTTATCTTTTGAAAAGTAACCCTTTGGCATCTTTGCTAGATCTTCATTTGAGTAAAATTCTTTACCCTTGCTAATAACTCCAGCTGAAATTTGATCAAAAATTTTATAGTATTGCTTTATGGTATTTGCTAGATCGATATTTGCAAAACTATCCTCTCCAAAGAGTTGGTTATCTTTTTTTGTTTCCATTGAAAAATTTATACTATTTGGGTGTTTTTGATTGTGCAGCACTATCGCATCAAGTGTGCTTTTGTGGATTTTAAAGTCTTGTGGCAAGCCTGCTGCTTTGTTAAAGTCAGCTCCCATAAATCCTTTAGCATCTACACTATATCCATAGCCCTCTTGTGAAGTAAATTTGGCCTGGTAAAGAGAACCGATAGCGTTAGATGAAACAAAGTCGTTTTTGGGGATAATGGTTTGGTCTATCAAATTTATATTTGGAGTTTTAGGTAAGAAATTTACAAAGCCTTCGCTTTTTGTCTGTTTTTGGTAGTGCTGTTTTGTTAAGATGGAGTTATAAGAGACTTTCATAGCTTACTCCTTGAAATTTAGCTTCAAAGAGTAAGCAAAAGTTGTGCCGTAAAATTTAAGCTAGATAAATTTAAGTTTGCTCACTTTGAGATATAAATTTTATCTATCAGTAAAAATAAAAGCAAATTTATAGAAAGCATCTTGTAAAATAAAACAATCCTGAAAAAATGTACCGCTTTTTATAAAAAATGTACCATACTTTTAGGAAATTTTAAAGAAAGGGAAACTGCAAAAAGGGCAGTTAAAGTATCGATAAGTAGGACATCTATGGTGTCACGGGGGAGACTTGAACTCCCGACCTCCGGCTTATGAGGGTTTAAAAATAAACCTTGCGTAAGCACCAAAAAGACGTCACACAGCCAGTTTCACACTAAATATCTGCTACATTTTGCTACAAAGTTATATTGCATAGGTAACAAAGATGCAATATCTAGTCAAACGAAATGACATATACTACTTTAGAGTAGCTATCCCACTATATTTGAGGCCTTATTTTGGTAATAAAACCGAATACATAACCTCCTTCCTCACAAAACGCTTTGATACAGCAAAAAATCGTGCTAAGATCTACTCTATAATTTTTAACGCGATCAAAAAGGCATGGAAGATGAATTTGAGCAGCGAACTTATAGAGCACTTGGTGCTTATGCTTTTAAAAGCCAAGGAGGCCAAAAGTATCAAAGAGCATGATATGCTTGGCAGATATATAAATTTAGATGGACTACTATCACTAAATTTGTTTTTAAAACAGAGTTTAAAAGAAGATAGCTTACCCAGTGTCATATCAAAAGAGGTTGATGAGATCTGCAAAAAGCTATCTTGCGCTGACTCTCACACCAAAAAGCTTCTTGGCAAAAGAGTGCTTGAGGCAACGATAGATAATATAAATCACATATCATATAAGATGTGCAAAAACCAAAAGCTACTAAATGATAAGCAACAGGCATTTGTGCCATTTGGCAAAAAGCATAAGAGCACAAATTTAGATGATGGCACCAAAGACGAAATAGTAAAAAGCATTAAAGAGGCTAACATAGATAGCTATCAAGACGACATAGAAGCTTTAAAAAAGCAGGATTTGGTGCTGCCTTTTACTAAAAAGTCTTTAAAGCACTCTGTTTGCGAGTTAAGAGATTCTATAAATGAGCTAGCTAAGCAAAAAGGCGCACTCACACAAAACGATATCCTAAGAATATTTGGTTGTGAGTTATTGCCAGATGGAGATAATGAGCTAAGTGATGATCTAAAATTTGGGTATGGAAATTTAAATGATCCTAACTTTGGTGGTCAGGTAAAGTTATACAAGGCAGATAAATATGAAGATAAGGGCATAGTTTTAAGTGACATTGAGGCTAAAGACCTTGAGATAGATGATACAAGTGATGCTAGTGGCATGACCTTCAATGAAGCTATAAATTTCTTTCAAAAGCTCTTCTCAAATAGAGCTAAAAGTCTTAGATACAAACTAGACTCTTCTACTAAAAATGAGAGTAAAGCTAACTTGGTCACGCTAAATAGCGCATTTAAAAACTATATATCAAACACAAGCATTTCAAATAACTGGAGTGATAGCACATTTGGCCTTGTTAGACATGTAGGGCGGTTAATGTCTATGAAATTTGGCGACGAGCTAGACATCAAAAAGATAAAAAGAGATGACTTACTAAATTTTAGAAATGTCTTACTACAACTACCAACCAAGCTCTCTCAAAATAGTCTCTATAAAGATAAGAGCCTAGATGAGATCATAGCTTTAGCAAAGGATAGACCAAAAATTTCTAAATCAACCATCAAGAAGTATATTGTTAGAGTTAGTGAGTTTTTTAAATACTGCTACGATAGTGACTATATAGATAAGAATCCAGCTATAGATCTACAAATAAACATAAACCAAGATGATGTTACAAATAAAAACCCTTATGAAGATAGTGACGTAAATGTACTTTTGGATATTGTTAGTAAGATTAGATCAAGTGGTGACACTAAAAGTCAAAGGATTAGCAAAGATGAGCTATTTTTCGTTACTCATATAGCAGCTTACTCTGGCATGAGACTAAATGAGATAATACAGTTAAACACAGATGACATAGTTGAAAAATATAACATAGTATGCTTTAGTTTAAATACAAAAATAGATGTAAAAACAGGTAAGAGTAAGACTTTAAAGACTAGAAACTCTGTAAGGATAGTTCCTATCCACTCTAAGCTAAATAGCATTGGGCTATTTGAATTTATAGAGAATAAAAAGAAGCTAGCTAGGAAATGCGGCAAAGCAGTTAGGTTATTTAGCTGTGATAATAAAGACTTTTCTGAGTATTTTAGAAAGAAGATCAATACTAAAGTTATAAAAGATGATGATAAGACAAGGACATTTCACTCATTTAGACACACTTTCATAAACAAGCTCATTCAAAGTGGTCAAAGGGTTGAACATATAGCTGCCCTTGTAGGGCATGAACAACAATACAAGATCACCATGAACACTTATGGAGAGCCAGTAACTCCAAAAATTCTAAAGGATCTAGTTGAAGAGGTAAATTTTTATCAAGGAGGGGAAGGGTGAGCGTAGTAAACTATTTAGAATGATGGGATTGTTAACATAAATAGTAAAGGTTGATTTATAATTTAAGGTTATTTAAGATTCTGAAATTATGCTTAATTTTATGACTTTTTAATATTTTGCTATATGTTATTTTATTTATCTTAAACGGATCAATAAACAACGAAAAGCATAACCTGAACCAGCTTGCATATATATTCTATATATGGTATTTGCTATCAAAAAGCCATCTTGTATTTCATCTGGGCGAGGATACTTTTTGTCTGACAAGTCAGACAAAAACACCTCGTTAGGGATAATCCCTAAAACCCCATATTTATTATACAGCCTAAAAAATTACTGTATTTTTTCCATAAGAACCAAACACTAATAACTCAAACGCATCTTTATTTTCAAAAAAATACCCTCCTTACTGGTTTGTCCAGTAAAGAGGGCACATATCAAAACCCTTCTCTTTTTCTTTTATAGAACTTTTGCGTTATATACTTCTTCGGGCTTAGCGGCCAATAGTCTTGCTGCCATATCTTTTTTCATCTGAATCAAAGTAGTCTCTTCTTCTTCACTTCTATCTTCTTTTCTTGATAATTCAATAAATTCTTTTAGTACAAAACCTGGCTTTATGGTTATAACGACTGTTTTATCTCTATACTTGAATTTAAAATAATATCTTCCATGGGGACTTTCTAAGACTTCTTCAGCTTCTTTTAAATTAATATCAACGGAAATTCTACCACCTGTTACGCATCTTGTTACCATTTCAAAAGCATCTAGCCCTCCCGGTCCCGGAAATGCTGTAATAAGATATATCTCTCTTCTTTCTAATAATTTCCCATCATCTAAAAGTGGAAAGGCTCTACTCATGACTTGAAATGCATGAGCTACTCCCCCAGGATAACCTACACCATGATAGTTTAGTAAATCATCAAAGCTATATTCTAATTCATGTCCTTTTTCTAATACTTTTATTTTATCCATGTTTCTTCCTTTCTTGTTAAAACTACTTCCTCAATATTGTAGCAACTTCATCATCTGATAATTTGTAATCATATTTCTAATACTTTTATTTATCCATGTTTCTTCCTTTCTTGTTAAAACTACTTCCTCAATATTGTAGCAACTTCATCATCTGATAATTTGTAATCATATACATATTCAAAGAAATTCTTTAACTCTACTTCCATGTCCATATCTGAAAACAATTGTGGATACTGTATTTTTGCAGCCCATTTAACTGTAAGCGGAGTTTCAACCCCAGGAGGATCCCACCTATAAACACCTATAGGAATTTTGTATACTTGTTTGTTAGCTACAGCTTTAATTGTTGACCAGTCTCTACCTTCCTGCTTATTTTCAATAAAGTCTTCCGGCATTAAGTCTGAATGATTTCCTAAATAAATGATATCAGGGTTCCATACAATCATCTGCTCCATGTCCACTTCAGCCAATTTACCCTTAAGCTCGTGGGCCGGATTATAGGCTCCACTTGGTTTCATCCAATGGTCGTATGTTTTTACAGCTATTTTCATGTCACTATAAAACTCTATAACTTTTGGTTTATCTTCATCTTTTATTTCAGCTAACTTTGATGTTACTTCATTAATTCCTTTGTCCATATATTCAACTAATAAGTCGCCACGTTCTTTCTTTTGAAGTACTTCAGATATCATTTTTATATTTTCTTTTATACTGTCAAATTCTGCCCTCTTTAAAGCTACTACCTTAAGTCCTGCAGCTTCCATTTTTTCAATTTCTTTCTCAATATTCGAATAAATAAACACTACATCCGGTTTTAGCTTCAATAACTCTTCCACGTTAACAACTGAGTCTTTTGAACACCATTTAGTATTCGCATTAGCTAGTTGTGGATACATGTTTTTTAAAACACTTTCTTCAAAAGCTTTAATAGAAGATGGGTTGCATCCTACAATTTTATCTGTCTTTCCATCAATTGCATATATTATAGACGGAAGAGGCTTGTCCACCGTTGCAATTCTTTCCGGTGTTTTTTCAAATTTAATCGTTTTTCCTCTAACATCAGTAACCGAGTATTCGCTTTCTTTTACCTCTTTAACTTCTTGCACTTGACTAGCTTCTTTTTCGCTGCCGCCACAAGCATTTAAAATTAATGCTAGTACTAAAAATAATAATAAACTAATCCTTCTTTTCATTTTTCCTCCTTTGAAAATTATACACTTAGTGGATAAACTCCAAACAAATCTGCAACTTCTTCTCTTAATATATGAGGTCTTTGTCTAAGAGCTTTGCCAACTTCTATCTTTCTTTCTAAATCAACTTGATTAATTCTTTCTTTTAATTTTCCTTCTTGTTCACTCCTTTCTTTAGCAGAGTAAGGTTCTTGATATAGGGTTTTAATAGCTTCATTAATTTCATCTTTTGAATTAAAGGTTCCCAGTACAGAATCTATAAAAGGAAAGGACAGAATATATGCATATGCCGCTTGAACCAAAGTTTGGTCTTCTTTTATACGAATAGCGTTAAATATATCTTCATAAAGCAACAAGTCTCCTGTTGCCAGCGGATTCATAGCTATTGTCCCTATATCTTTTTCATGAGTCTTCATTATTCCTTTTAATCTGTATTTGGAATTAATTATATTAAAGCCCTGTAAACTATAATCAAATTTATACTCCCCAATCATCTCAATTAGTTCTTTATTTTGTAAGTGTGAAGAAAAAGTAATATGCTTAATAAGTCCTTCTTCTCTTGCTTTTTCCATCTCTCTTATAGCTCCATAGTTTTTAGCTCCTCTCCATTCTTCAAAAGATTTTACACCCCAAAGACAAGTAAAGGAGTCAATACAACTTATTCCTAAATTCTTCAAAGAATTTTCAAGATTTTTTCGAAATGTTTTAGAATCTCCGGCATGTGTCTTTGACATAATATAAAATGGTTTTTTATGCTTCTTCATTTCTTTTATGGCTGTACCTAATATAAGTTCTGAACAATTGTTTCCATAAGTATCGCCGGTTTCAAAGAAATTTATTCCTTGTTTATATGCATAGAAGAAATTTTCTGCATGTTTATCTATATCTTGGGGATTCTTTAAGTGATGACTTCCCATAGATATTCTTGAAATTTGTATGCCTGTAGATCCTAATTTTCTATATTCCATTCATTAACCTCCTTCTAACAGTTCTATATGGTTTTATAAGGTGCAACTGTTTTGTATTCAACTTCTTCTGCTTGAAAAACTAAAATTTTAGCTTTGATCTGAAAATACTTTTGTAAGTTATCTTCAGTAATGGCTTTCGAACTTTCATCAAAGGTTGTTTTGTAGTCACTACCGATAAACAAAGTTTTGTCAGATATCTGCAATGCATGACTAGGAAAATGAGTGTTTATTATGCAAGCAGATTTTTTATTTACATTTATATGTTTAATTGCCTCTATGATTCTAATTTGATTCTTCATATCCAGGTTTGACTCCGGTTCATCTAAAATAAGAAGTTTTGGATTAGAAACAAGAGCTCTCGCAATCATAACCATTTGAAGCTCTCCTCCGGATAGCTCATCACAGTATCTATTTGATAGCTTTTCAACTCCTAATTCTTTTAAAGTTTCATAAGCTTTATCATAATCTTCCTTCGTAGGGATATGGAAAAAACTGTTTTCCTTGTCTAAACCCATCACAACCATTTCTAAAACCCCATAACTAAACACACTTTTCTTAACTTGAGGAACATAACTTAAGTTTTCCCATAATTCTTTTTCTGCATATTCATTTATATCTTTGCCGAACAATAAGGCTTTTCCCGTGTCCCATTTTAAAAACCCCATAAGACACCTTAAGAAAGTAGTTTTACCCACCCCATTGGGTCCAAGAATGGACATTATTTCTTCTTCTTTTAAATCAAATGAAATATCTTTTAAAATTTTTCTCTTGCCATATGAAAAAGTACCTTTTTTAACTTGGAGTATCATCTTCTTTCTCCCAAATTTTTTCTAAGTATAGTTATGAATAATGGCGCACCTATAAATGCTGTTAATATTGAAATGGGAATTTCATTGCTTGTAGCTGCTCTTGCAAGGGTATCTATCAGTAATAAATAAATTGCTCCCATAACACAACAAGTTGGAATAAGGTACCTATTATCATTTCCGATAACCATTCTGGCCAAATGGGGAATTATTAAACCTATCCATCCTATAATTCCACATACAGAAACTGTAGTTGCAGTTATCAATGTTGAGAGTAAAATAACCACAATACGTAATTTTTTTACATTAATTCCTAAAGACCTAGCCTCATCAGAATCTAGAGATAAAAGATTCAATTTCCACCTTAATAGAAAGAAGCCGAAAATACAAGGTATTATTATTATTGAACAAATAACAAGGTCTCTATAGGATACACTTGCTAAACTTCCCAGCAACCACATAGTGATAGTTGGAAGCTTATCTTCCGGATCTGCTATATATTTAATAAATGATATTGAAGCATCAAATAGTGACTTTACAATTACTCCGGATAAAACTAACACATACAAATCTGTTCGTTTTTTTACTCTGGATAGGTTTAAAACTATATAAACTGCTAAAAGCCCCAGAAGCAAAGAAACTTGCTGAGTCACTATCATGTCTAGGGATAATAATATAGATAAAGCCGCCCCAAAACCTGCTCCTGAAGACACCCCTAGTAAGTCCGGGCTAACTAAAGGGTTTGAAAAAACAGTTTGATATGCTGCTCCTGCCAGTGATAGCCCTGCACCTACTAAAACTGCCATAAGTATTCTAGGTAGTCTTATGTCAATTACTACACTAGTTTCATGTACGCCTAAGCCGCTAACATCTCCGGTTATTGTTTTGTATATAATCATAAATGCTTCATAGGGGCTAACCGGATATCTTCCTAAACAAATAAAAGTTAGTATTAAAAGCAATAGCAATACAGAGAGAACCAATATGCATAATTTTTTATTCTTAAAGAAACCTTTTCCCATTTATCCACTCTTTCTAATTAATAGTAAAAATCTTTTATATAGTCTCCTATCCTCAATATAAAGAAGTTAACAAAATCTTTTTAGATATTTGCTCTAAATTAGGACTTAAGGATAAGTCATAAGAGATTATTTCATTTGTATACATATCAAGTATTGGTGAAATGTAGCATTTACCCCATGAAAAGTTAAATTGAGATACATCAGTACTCCATTTTTGTAACGGCTTATCAGCTTTAAAATTTCTGTCTATTATATTATCAGCAATCTTGCCTACTTTACCTTTGTATGAATGATATTTTTTTCTTTACACTATTAAGAATCCTATTATGAGTTACTTCATAATCTCCGTTTGCCATGATTTACCCTCCTTTCTTTAAATATAACTTAGTTATATTATAGCACTTGTTATATTTGAAAGTCAAGATATTGATACGCATATTCATCTTTAAAATGGTCATCATCATACTCTTCATATACATAATCATAATTTAACCTAAAATGCACATTACCAATGTACGCATCTACCATTGTTGTATTAGCAGTCGGTTTTTTAGTGTAGGCTTCGATAGTTAGGCTTGCTGGCAAAAAAGATTCTTGGTAAGTAAATTCACTTTTGGCAATAACACATTTTTCATTTAGGTATGAATTGCAAAATTCTAAAAACTTAGCTCCTAATTCATCTGCTAGCTCTCTTTGTGTGCTAGCCAAATCTACAAACTGATGTGCCCCGTGAGGTAGATCACGTCGCCGATCTTGATATCTGCTAGATCCTCGGCGCTTATAGGCGTGGTTAAAATTTTCTTACTCATAGCGCAAACTCCTTGTGCGATTTTACGTCGAAATTTAGATCAGCGTCCCAGACGATATGACCTTTGCGGTGCGACCAACAGCCCACATTTACAGCAACGGCTATGACGCTTGGATGGCGGGCGCAGTTTTCTATATGTACGCCCATAACCGAGCTTGCACCGCTCATGCCTTGTGGGCCCAGACCTATTTTATTTATGCCATCTTCTAGCAGCTTTTCGGTTAGTGCGGCACGTTCGTTTGAATTTTTAGAGCCAAGCGGCCTCATCAGCGCCTTTTTAGACAGCAAAGATGCCACATCGATCGAAGTTCCCACACCAACGCCCACTAGTAGTGGCGGACAGGCGTTTATGCCGTAGCTTGTCATTATATCCATAGCAAATTTAACGACGCCCTCATAGCCCAGCCAGGCATCAGCACGGTCGCCTTGCCAGGTAGGCTACAGCCGCCGCCTGCCATATATGTGTCTATCTCACACTCGCTGCTATTTGGCACGATCTCCCAAAACAGGCTAGGCGTGCCCTTGCCGACGTTTTTACCGGTGTTATACTCGTCAAATGTCTCGACACTGTTATGGTGCAGCGGAGCCTCGTGCGTCGCTCTCAGTACGGCCTCTCGAAGCAGCTCCTCAAGCTCTCCGATGAGCGGAAAATTTGCGCCACAACGGACGAAAAACTGGATCACGCCCGTATCCTGGCAGGACGGACGGTCTAGCTGCTTAGCTAGGCGCTGGTTTTCAAACATCGTTTTATAGATCTCTTTTGCCAGTGGTTGCGTTTCACGCTTACTAAGCTCAAGCAGCTTCGCCGTCACGTCATCAGGCAGCACCTTGCCCGTGTATCCAACAAATTTTGCCATAACCTCGGTCATCTTTTGCACGGCTTTTTCTTTATCCATCGCTTCTCATTTGCCAAATTTTACTTTCAAATTTTTCATAAGCGCCCGCTAGGACGCAGCCAACCGCGTAGCAGAGCAGATCGGCGAAATCAAACGTTCCGCCGATCATTACTTTTAAAATTTTATTTTCTATGCCTAGAATTTGCACGGCACCAAAATACTGCGCGAGCTCCGAGGCTGCCGCGAACGCGAAAATTTTAAGTGGCAAATTTGACGGCGGCGCGCTAAATGTAGCCCGCGTCAAAGCGTAAAGCAAGATAACCGCCAAAACGTCGCCCGTGTAGTGGCGCACAAAGCCGCCCTTTACGCAGATCGCGATGTAAATTTCTACCGCTAAAATCATGCCAGCCGCGGCTAAAATACTAGCCTAGTTCGCGCGCTTTGCCTTGTTTGCAGCTTTTGCATGCGCTTTGCAGCACTTTTTTGCTCGCTTAAATTTTCCTCTAGCAACGCTTTTCTTTTAAATTTAGCCGTTAAATTTGCCTCGCAAGCGGCGTAAATTCAGAGATGATTTATCAGGCTCGCGTTATACGCGGCGCCGAATCCGTTGTCGATATTTACGACGCTGACGCCGTTTGCGCAGCTGTTTAGCATCGCTAGCAGCGCCGCCAGTCCGCCGAAACTCGCGCCGTATCCCACGCTGGTGGGCACTGCGATCACGGGTACGCTCACGAGGCCTGCTAACACGCTAGCAAGTGCGCCCTCCATGCCAGCAACGGCGATGACGACCTTTGCACCACGTATCTCATCGAGCTTTGCGACCAGCCTATGTAGTCCTGCCACGCCTGCGTCGCTAAATTTACGCGTGTCGTTGCCTAGAAATCTCGCCGTTTCGTACGCTTCCTCCACTACCGCGCCGTCGGCGGTGCCTGCGGAAACTATCGCGATGTAGCTTTGCGTGAGCGCGGGCTCTTTAAATTTGACGCTGATGACGCGGCCACGAGCATTAAAATTTGCCTGCGGAAAGATCTCACGTATGCGTTCAAAAACATTCTCATTTGTTCTTGTGATTAGGATATTTTCATTTTTTTCGCCGATCACACTAGCAATTTGCAAAATTTCATCATCTGTTTTATTTGCCCCATATATCACCTCACCAGTACCATTTCGCAAAGCACGCTGAGTGTCGATCTTGGCGCATCCCACGTCGCTAAAAGGAAAATCCCGTAAAAACTCTATCGCTTCGCGCTCGCTTTTTTCGCCCGATTTTACGGTACGAATGAAATTTAAAGCCTCATCTCTCGTCATTTAAAATCTCCCCGCGAAGCCCTTTTAAATCAAGCAAAATATCATACTCGCCAAGCGAAGCAATCTCGCGTACGACGGCGCTAAAATCTCCCGCGCAAAAGCGCCTAGTCTCGCTCGCACCCATTTGCAGCCTAAAGGCTTTGCCGTCAAATCGCGCGCGAATATTTAAAAATCCGTGCGAGATTAGCAGATTTTCGGCTCGCTCCACGAGCGAAATTTCCTCCGCGGAAAACTCCCTATCGTGCGGTAAACGCGTCAGAAGGCACGCGTAGCTGGGCTTATCCGCGGTCGGCAGTCCAAGCTCGCGGCTAAGCTCTCTAATCTCTGATTTTTTGAGGCCTTTAAGCGGCGAAAGCACGCCAAGCTCGTCTTTTGCTTTAAGCCCCGGGCGGTATTCGCCAAGGTCGTCTAAGTTCGTACCGTCGGCGACGTTTGTAAAGCCTAGATGCTTTGCCAGCTTGATTAGCCGCGTAAAAACCGCCTTTTTACAGACGTAGCAGCGATCTTGCGGATTATTTTTTACCGCTTCGGGCGCTTCTAGCTCTAAAATTTCGTGCCTGATGCCGTAAGTACGGGTAAATTCCACCGCCTCTTTTATCTCGCGCCCCGACATATAGGGCGATTTTAGCGTGATAGCTACCGCGCGCCGGCCTAGCGTATCGGCGGCAACGCGCAGCAGTAGCGAGCTATCCACGCCGCCGCTAAACGCTACGGCTAAATTTTCCAGCTTTTTTATATCATTTTTTAGAATTTCTAGTTTCGTCATATTTTTTTAAAGTCTCGTTTCTAACCTCGCAGATCGTCGTTTGAAATCTCTGCGCGGCTTTTTTGCAGTCCTCGAATTCGGGCTTGATTTTTAAAATTTCGGGGTAATTTCGGGCTAAATTTTCATCCGTCGAATTTTGCTCGGCGTTAAAACCGTAAACCCGGCCGCGCGAAATTTTAAGCCTTATTTTGCCGTATTTAGTCTCTACTTCGCAAAACTCGCGCGCAAGCTCGGTTTTCCTCACGGCGCACTCTCTAACTCCGATCGCCGTCGTATGCGCGAAAATTAGCCCCTTTATCCGCGCGGCGTCCTGCTTGCGGCACAGCGCGTTTAGCTCAAAGCCCGCGCGCCCCTTTTTCATAAAAATAGACCTGCTAAATACGTCCAGCGCGCCGCTATCTCGCAAAATATCGCACGCAAAGGCAAAGCTCTCGGCGTCCATGTCGTCGATATTAGTGGAGATTAAAATCCGCTCGCAAAGCTCGCCATAGCCGATCTGCACGCTCAAATTTGGCTCATCTTTTAAGCCTAAATCCTCGCTCGTTTCGCAAAGTATCACGCGAAGTGCGTTGGCAAAATCTGCGACGTCTTTATCGCCAGCGCCGTAGCCCGTGCTTAAAATTTTAAAATTTCGCGGCGACTCGCGGCGGTCTTGCTCCCTTAAATTTAGTGCGCAGGCCTTTAAAATCGCCGCTCCTGTGGGCGTAGTCATCTCGAAATTCGCTCGCCCTAGGCTTACTTGCGCGCCTTTTAAAATTTCGCAAACCGCAGGCGCCGGTACGGTCAGCCTGCCGTGAGCGCAGTGCGCAAAACCGCCGCCAAGCTCGATAGGCGAAGCAAAAATTTGCGGCGCACCCAAGGCCTCCAAGCAAATAGCCGCACCCACTACGTCCGCGATGCTGTCCGCGGCGCCCACTTCGTGGAAATGTACTTGCTCTGCGCTAGTGCCGTGGATTTTGGCCTCGGCCTGCGCGATAACGCTAAAAATTTCGCTTGCCGTTTTTTTTACGAAAGCGCTTAGGCTAGAACCCTCGATAAGCTCTAAAATTTGCGTGAAATTTCGCGGACGAGGATGGTTTTGGGCGGGCTTATCTGCTCTAAATTCGGCGCCGTGAATTTTGCCGTTTAAATTTTGACGCGGGCTAAATTTAGCGCCTAAGAGGCCAAGCGGAAGCTGACCCCGATTTGCCGCGCAGACGACGTCTATTTTGGTTGCGGAGATACCGTGTTTTAGCACTTTGCGCTTGCGTAGGTAAAACTCGCTAGCTAAATTTAGCTTAGCAAGCTCGGCGCAAAGATAGCTAAAATCCGCGCCCAGATCCACCAGCGCGCCTAAATTCATATCTCCGCTAATACCGCAGCTAGCATCATAGTATAAAATTTTAGCCATACTT
Organism: Campylobacter concisus; assembly: GCF_015229955.1. Taxonomy (NCBI): domain Bacteria; kingdom Pseudomonadati; phylum Campylobacterota; class Epsilonproteobacteria; order Campylobacterales; family Campylobacteraceae; genus Campylobacter; species Campylobacter concisus. Next base: position 202,974 of record NZ_JAAKYZ010000002.1, on the reverse strand, counting down.
AAACCTTAGGCACAGTCATAGAGCCAAACGGCAAGATGACTATTTTTGCGTCCGCACCCTTTTGCGCCTGATAAAGGTCGACGTCCATCGGATAGGGCGCGACCGAGATCACGATATCTGCCTTGCGCGGAATATTTACGCAAAAGACCTCGTCTGCCTTTTTCACGCAGTCATAAAAACTATCGTTTAGATCGCCAGCACTTGCGTAATAGACGCCATGTTCGCTATCAAGCACGGTTTGTATAGAAAATACGTCGATATTTGAAAGCACCTTCATCGCATCGATCATATCTTCATGCACGGGGTTACCTTCAAGGCGCAGTGCCTGAGCGTCAGGACTAAGGGCTAGTTTGTGGTTTTGTGTGATGCTCTCGTATGATGCGGTGCCTGGCAAAAAGGCCTTTCTGCCGCCAGTATAGCCTGCAAAATAATGTGGCTCAACCGAGCCTATGACGATCACCTTTTTCGCCTCGGCCACGATTTTGTTTAGATACATCTGCGTGCCGTTTTTGCTCTCGCCTAAAAATACCATCTCATCATGCTTTGAGTCATGATCATGCACTTCATTTTTGGCTCTAATCTCAAGGTAAATTTCTTTAGAAAATATCATATTGTATTCGTCTAATGTTCCCTCTCTATGGCAGCCCGTGGCGATGATGAAAATTTTATTCTTATCGCGAATTTTTGGGTAAATTTGCTTTAAAATTTTAGCTGTAGGAGTCGGACGAGTGCCGTCGTTTACGATGATGACGATTTTTTCATCGCCAGCGATAAACTCATCAAAGCTTTTTTGATTTATCGGATTAGCTAGAGCCTTTGCGATGAGTGTCGTTTCGTCGAATTTAGTCACGGGGTTGGGGTTAAAAACTCTCAGTAAATTTTTTTCCGGAACGCTTAGGTCGATAATATCATCTTTGCCGTAGCGAATAGGAATTTGCACGTTTGCTCCTTAAGTATAATTATTAATTTTTTATCTTAGGATTATATATAAATTTTTCTTTTAAATGTATGTAAAAAGGGTATTCAATTTTTAAATTTATAGAGCGGATAAAATTTATTATGGTTCTTTGTCAATAGTGGGGGTGTAAAAACACCTCTATCTATTGCAAAGACGTAAATATATCAATTTTCTAAATCTTTCATAGTTTCTTAGTCCATAAGATACTCTTTTTATTACTTTTATTTTGTTGTTATTTCCTTCTACAAACCCATTGTTTATTTTATATTCTACTATATTTATTATCTCTTTTTTCCAACTTGTTATTGTATCTGCTAGTTTTATACTTTGCTTTATATTAAATACTCTCAATTTTTCAATTAATTGTTCTATTCTCCTTCTCATTGTCTTTACTGTCTTGCTCTCAAACATCATTGTAAAATTCTTTTATTATTCTATACATCTTTTTCAATGTCTTATCTACTTTTAATATCTCTTTTAATATTTCTTTTTGTCTTTGACTAAACTGACTTATTGGGCTTTTACTTAGTATTTTCCAATATTTTTTTAACTTCTTATACTTTTCATTGTCTTTGTTAAATAATTCTACTCTTAAATCTCTTAATGCCCATATCCCTTGTCTTATTACATGATATTTATCTGCTACTATTTGGGCCTGAACTATATTACTATTTATTACGCTTCTAAATGGCTTAAACATATCCATTACAACTACTTGTGGTTGTATTTCAAATTCGTTTATTATATTTTTTATTGTTTGTGAATGTCTATTTCTTAATATATCTACTAGTTTACGGTTTTTATCATACATCGCTAGCTGATATTTCTCTTTTTCTATATTTCCTTTAAATTCGTCTATATATATGACTGATGTATCTGGAGAGGTTTGTCTTTTTAGGGCGATTGCATTTTATGAGGGTGATATCAAGCACATTTATTTTGTCGCGGAGACTAAAGGGTCTATGAACTCTATGCAGCTTCGCCAAGTCGAAGAGTCCAAAATCCACTGCGCAAAGGAGCATTTTAAGGCTATAAGCAACGATAGCGTGGTCTATGACGTAGTGGATAGCTATAAATCACTACTGTATAAAGTTATGAGGTAAAAATTTATTGGGAAGTTAGGTCGCAATATAAAAGAGCCTGTGCAATATTCCAAAAATGGTTATTGTGCTGCTCCTTTTGAGGTAAAATTTGGCCACCATTTGTCAATATGAAAATCTGAGGTGATATTGCTTAAAACTCTACCAATAAAATACTCAGTGTGATGGAAAATCACAGTGACTGACTTAATCTTGCCAGTTTTAGTTCGAATTAAATTTAAATATACAATTATCTTAACCAAACCATCCTTGTAAATTTATATATATTGTAGTATTATACTCCTAAATATTTAAGGATAAAATACTATGTACATCAAACGAGCCGTAGCTGATGAGATAAAAGAGTATATGAAAAGCTTTCCTGTGCTTTTGATAAGCGGAGCTAGGCAAGTTGGCAAATCAACCCTTGCATTAAATTTAGATATACCAAACTACATAACGCTTGATGATATTAATATATATGAATCCGCAAGAAACGACCCAAAAGGCTTTATAGAACACTGCAATAAGCCTATCGTGATAGATGAGATACAAAGAGTTCCCATACTGCTTTTAGCTATAAAAGAATTTGTAGATAAAAACAGAACAAATGGTCAGTTCATATTAACTGGCTCTGCAAATTTAAAAGGCTTTAAAGATATTTCAGACTCGCTTGCCGGCAGGATAGGCATAGTAGAGCTATATCCACTTTCTCAAAAAGAGTTAAATCATAGTGATGAAAATTTGATAGATATTTTAAGTGGTGATATAAGCCATCTTGCACTAAAGAAGTATGATAATGAGGGCTTATCTGAAAAGATCATAAACGGCGGCTACCCAGAGATCACAAAGATAACCTCTGAAAAATCAAAATATCTCTGGTTTAGCTCATATATAAGAACATATATAGAATCAGACGCCAAAGAGATAGGCAACATCAGAAATATGGATAAATTTATCACCATGTACCGATTGTGTATGCTAAGAAGCGGCAATATCTTTAACAAAAACGAGCTATGTCTAGAGTCTGGGCTTGATAATAAGACGTTTGATAGCTATTTTAGCGTGCTGGAGCATACTTATCAGATCCAAAAGCTTCAGCCATACTTTAACAACGCTCTAAAAAGACTCATAAAAACTCCTAAAATTTTTGCTACCGACACAGGGGTGCTGGCACACTTACTTCAAATTTCATCAGCTCAAGATCTTGCAAATTCTTCATATAAAGGTGCCATATATGAGACATTTGTATTTGATGAACTACTAAAGGCAAATACAAGTAGCAAAAAACGAGCGAATATATACTACTACCGAACGAGCGATCAAAAAGAGATAGACTTTATCCTTGAGATATCGGGCAGACTCATAGCCATAGAGGTCAAATCCTCAAAAACTATCAGCAAAGATGACTTTAAACATATCTACCATCTAAAAGAAAATTTACAAAGTAAATTTGATAAAGGCATAGTCTTTTATGTTGGAGATACGGCCGTAAAACTAGATGATGATATGTTTGCTTTGCCGTTTGGTTTTATGGGGTGAGAGATGGCTAATAATTTGGTTCTATAACAGCTCATAATAGTCTATCTCTCCAAACTATCATACCCTGACTTTACATTTTGCTCTTTGCCCTCTATCTCATTTGATTGTTGTGTTGATTGCTCCACCCCAAAGTCCTTATCAAGTCCTTGATCGTGCAACTCTTGCTTTGTTATTTTTAGTGAGCCAAATGATATATAATCATTTATTAGAGAGATCTTATCTGTTTTATAACGCTCCTTTAGCTTATTAAAACCTTGCATATCTTGCCAATCTTTCATATAGGTTTTTATATTATAAATTAAGCCTTGATAGTTAATTTTAACTATATCTGGCAGGTATTTTTTAAAGCTTTCAGTTCTATTTATAAAAGCTAAATAGCATCTATTTATATCTAAATGGCCATCGATACCTTTTACGAAGCCTTCATATTCATTTTGTTTAAGTCCTAACTTTTTAATGACGCCATCATTTAAAAATCCGGTTTTTATCTTTCTGGCTGCTTCATAAAATTTATCTCTAATGTAGATATATGGAGTATAGTGTCTATTTTGGTTAAAAGAATAGGCTGTGTTTTCTTCTGGCAAGTATAGATATCTACTGTTATTATTAAAGAGTATTTGATAATCTTTATATTTTTTAACCACAGTATTCTCGTCAAAGTATTCTATTAGCTCTTTTATTGGAATCTTTGATGATATAGCTTGGTAGCTTGCTCTTTTAATATGCGAGTTGGTATCTTTTGGTTCATGACTAAGCTCATATTTTCTTAGATTTTGTAAATCTTCATATATGGCTTTAATATCCATATTATTAATATCTGTTTTTAAGCCAGCATCTTCAATGGCTCTTGTATTATCAAAAGTTTTTCCACTAATGCTTACAAGTTCAGATCCTGGCACTGGAGTGTAGTGAAATTTACTAGGATGCAAGCTGGAGTTATTTACTATGTTATATAGCCCAAGCTCTCTTGTTATCTCTTTTATGTATTCATCATATTCATTTAAGCTTGGAGCATCTGTTGTGGGTATGATGAGTTTAAATTTCTCTACTTTTGTGTCTGGTGTTTGATATGTGGTTGGGTATATGAAGCCTTTTATTCCTTTACTTTGTAGTAAATTTTGAGCATCATTTGCACTAAATTTAGAGTTATCTATATCATATATAAGCGTAGGAGTTATACTATCAATATTACCAGCTTCTTCACTTTTATCTTTAAAAGTTGCCACTGATATAGCTGAATAGTTTTTAAGTATTGATTTTAGATTGTATGGCTCTATTTGTATTGTTTTCCAGCTATTTAACACTTGAGTTTTTGGGTCTTTATTTGGCGTGCCAAAGTCACTACTTACACTTAATGTTATCTTTGGCTCATTTTTATTAGCTTGAAGCTCTATAAGCATTTGCTCTAGCTCATTAACTACGTGAAACAACGCTCCTTTTCTGCCATTATAGACTATCTTACACATTAGGTCAGTTAGATTATAAGTTCCCTTAAAACCATCCACTCTTACTTTATATTTGTCATTTACCATTTCAGGTTTTGCAGTGATGTTAAATTTTGCATTGATCATAGGCAAAAATTCCCTTATATCCACTGCATTAAGTCTCTTTGCCCTATCATAGTAGTCTTTTTTGAAACTCTCATCTTCTTCTATCATTCTTAATATATAATCAGCTGTAGAATTTTTAGCATCAGCTAGTAGCTCTTCAACACTTATATTGTGCTCTTTTATATTTGCTTTTGGCTCGATCACTACATCCGTTTCTATCTTCATCTGCGTATCTTTTTCTTTGCCTTTCTTAACCTTTTGTGCTGCACTTTTAAAGCTTTCATATTGCTTTTTTAGTTGGTCTTCATCCATACTTAAAGGCTCTATATTATTTAATCCATACTTGTTAGATAAGATGTCATTAACTACTCTTTTAAATTTCTCTGCTGATTTAGCCATAATAGCTTTTACTTGTTGCTTGGCTGCACCTTTTGTATATATTACTCCACCAGTTTTTACGCTATGAGTAAATTTCATATTTTCAAAAGAGACTATTAGATGAATATGAGGCTCTCTTTTTAAAGGTTCACCGTTTTTATGTTTCTTGTTTAATGTTCTATTTTCTAGCGCCCCTTCTGGACGAGGAATATATGGCTCTTCTTTTATTATAGGCAGATGAGCTTCAGCATAAAAAAGTAGCTCATCTATGTCGTGATTTGGGAAAGTTAGCCTCAAAAAATCCATTATAAGCTCATCTATATTGCCACTTTCATATAGTCTGCTCCACTCCTCTGAAGTAAATGACAAGGATATATGATAGTAGTTATGTTTCTTATTCTTTTTCTTTATCTGGTGCCTTTCAGACATCTCGATAAGATCTAAATTTCCAGCCAGTGGCAATCTATCATCTTTTTCATCTCTAGTTAGCTTTGAATCTCTTTTCTTGCCAGTTTTTAGATAATCGGCTATGCCCTTTTCTCCCTTTGAGATCTTAACTATCATATCTACTCCTTATTAGGCTTAAAATTTCAGTTAGCACTGATTGAGTTTTGTACAAATCTTCTTGTGCTCGCAGTATCACTTCTAAATCTATATTGCCACTGGTCTTATAAGCTATATTTAGTTTCTTTGCTATTTGATTAATGTTATTAAAAGGTCTAGAAAAATTTGCAAGGATTGCTGGATCTAGCTCCTTCTTTTTTATGGGTTCAGAGTTTGTAATTCCATTATCAATAAGATAGGAAATAATTTCTGATCTTGACATATCTAACTCTAGAGCTATTTTAGATAACTTATCATATTGTTGATAAGTTATCCTTGTGGAGAGCACTTTATCCTTAATGTTTTTTAGCATATGATATCCTTTCATAAAATTTGTTAGCGAGATGAAGCGTTTTAACGCTTCTTATATCTCGCATTGTAGCCCTCGGCAGAGCAAGATTATACAAGGTATGAAAACGAAGTGTCATACATTGTATGTGTCTTGCTATTAGAAAAATTTGCTTACTGCTGAACACTGCTGTCACCATTTGTGTTTAGCCATTTAGTAAAATCTTCGCTAGCTTTTTGGCTATCTTGGTTGTAGATATGAATGATAAAGCCTTTAAGATTAGACACGTTATAAAGTGCTTTATCTAGCTTATTTTGTAGTGCAGCTTTGGTTTCATTTGTCTTATGGCTATCATAAAACAAGTAGCCCAAAAAGAAGGTCGCTTCTATAAATAAAAAGGCAATTAATGCATATACTATCTTTTTCATCAAAGAGCTAAAAGATGAGTTAATCTTTGATATAGTTTTATCTGCACTCTTTAGAGTATTTTGAAAGTTGTTTCGGGCCTCTTTTGCTGCACTTATAAGTTCGGTATTTCCTTGCTTTATTAGCTCTATTTTTTCTTTAAAGCTTTTATCAAAGCTATCTGCGGTTTGATTAAAAAGTTCAATATTATTTCTAATATTTTCACTAGCCTTATTGCCCATTTCGATATGCTCTTGTAGAGCAATTACGGCATTTGCCGCAACTGCTGTATCGCTACTCTTGATTGTTAGTGCCATTGCTTAGCTCCTCATCGTTGTTTTTGTCTTCTTTAACCTCAGGAATTTGATCTGTATGAGAGGTTTGATGTGTGTCTTTTGCATCATACTCTTTCCTCCATTTGGAAAACTCCTTGTTTGATAGCTTGATGTTAAAACGACCTTCGATTACTAGCCTACACTCTTTGATCGTAGCTTGTCGTGGAAACAAGACTTCAAGGCATGCTTGTTTAATCTCCTGTTTTGTTTTATTTTTTCTAATAGCCTTTAAATCATTTAAAATAATTTTTTTACTAGTCATATTTTTCCTCCTATGACTTTTTAAAAATTTTATAAAGACAGCAATAGCTATCTCACCAAAATAGACATACTTATAGCGTGCCCAATAAACTCAATATGGTTGGTACTAATGAAGTTTTTTTATTTAAGTAGTTTAAAAGTAGAGAACGATTACAATAAGGGTTCTCGCAACTTATCGTAGAGGTTCTCTTTAACTAAATACTTAAATAGAACCTCTGCTTTTAATTAGTTTTATTCATGTTGGTTCCTTTTTAAATTAATATATTTTTAAAAATTGTGAGCATTATAATCTTTTTTTATAGCCGAGTCAATGAATTTGATAGTAAGTAGAATAAAAAAATGATTTTATGTTTTAAAAAGCACGATATATCAAGGGGTTTTTGCTTATAATTGATTGTATAGCATAAAAATACTTATAAATTACTTAATGCTAGTATTTATATGAGGAATCGAAACAAATATCTTAAAATTACCAAATAAAAATTATTGCATCATCATCAATTGCGCACCAAATACTCTCCAAACAAATTCTCAAATTTTGCCTTTAAATACTCTGACTCTTTTATCTTTATAAATGGTAGCCAGTATTTGACATACGCAGGATCTCGTGATGCTTATGCAGCCTATCTCTATTTTGTGTTTTATTGCTAGGAAATATGAATAAATCATAATCATCAAAAATATTTTTTAGCCCATATTCAATAGCTATAAACGCCATTTTTACTACACATCTATACTCATTTTATTTAAGTTATGGTAAAAATTTAACCCAGTAGAGTGACAGATTATATCATAGTAGATGATTCGTTAAAAAATTTTACTTGTTTTTTAAAATTTTACAAAAAACGTGTTAAAATTACTGCAAGCTTAAAAATTTGCTACATAAAATTTTATTTTGCTACAAACATTAAGCTATATTTCATGAAAGGTGACTGCAATATAATATTGTAGAAACATCGTAGTTTAGGTATTTATGGTGTCACGGGGGAGACTTGAACTCCCGACCTCCGGCTTATGAGACCAGCGCTCTAACCAGCTGAGCTACCGTGACACTTTAAAATAAGTTTCGGATTATATAATTTTTAAACTTATTTGTAGATAAAAACCATCTTTATCTACAAACACAAAGTAAAAGCACCAAGAATCAATAAAACGTCTATTTTACGAAATAATTTTGAGCTAGAGATTTATCCTCAGGTGTGATACTAAATTTCTCGCCAGCGATGCTAACTTCAAATTCATTCTCTCTGCTTGCTTTTGTATAAGCTAATGCGAGCCTTGCGGCCAGCTCTTTGTCAGCTTTACTAGCGTTTTTGCTTATGAAGCTAACGGCTCCCACGATATCATCGCTCTCTTTAAATTTCACCTGTTCAAATTTATCATTTGGATGCGCCAAAAGAGCGTTATTATCGCTCTCGTCACGTCCTATTATCATTTTTGCACCATCTGGCAAGCGCAGATGCCTACCAAGTTTTAGCCACGTTACATCGATATCTCGCATCTCTTTATCAAAATTTAGATAATCCTTTATCTTCACAGCAAAACTCTCGATCGTTAGCAAACACCCACCTCCAGGCATTGCAAAGTCCTCAAAGCCAAATTCCTTTGCCAAAGCAAGCTGTGGCTTTCTATCGCGCCCGCTTATATCAAGCAGCTTCTCTCTATCGACCCAGCCCTCTCGCTCTGGCTTAGTTGGTGGCAAGAGCCTAGCGCACATCGGACGAAGCACTAGATCATCCTCGTCATCAGCTAGGCGCTTAACCTGAAAGAGTGCGTCTCTTCGCTGACTCATCGGTCTTTGTCCCAGAACTTCGCCTGTGATGATAAAATTTGCATTTTCACTTTTTAGCATATTTAGAGCTGTTTTAAACATATATCCGTGGCAGTCAATACATGGATTAAACTGCTTGCCGTAGCCGTATTTTGGGTTAAAAAGTACATCACGAAGATACTCATTTCTCATATCAACCACTTTTAAGCTAGCTCCAGCCAAAGCTGCACGGCGTCTTAAAATTTCATGTTTTTCTTCATCTACGCCAAAACCAGTATCCATATAAAGTGCAACTACTTCGATGTTTTGATCGCTTATGATTTTGATCGAGAGCATGCTATCAAGCCCTCCGCTAAACAAAGCTAAAGCCTTCATTTTTATCCTGAAAGTAAAATTTAAAGCCTAAATTTACTAAATCTAGGCTTTTATGAAGTTTATTTAGCAGCGTTAATTACGATTTTTTTGATGACTTCGCTCGCGGCTTTTAGACTGCTAACTGGCAAATACTCGAAGATGGAGTGAAAGTTATTTGCCCCTGTGAATAAATTTAGCGTTGGCACACCTTTTGCAGATATCACAGCTCCATCATATCCGCCGCGCATCGGCTTTATATTTGGCGTGATATTTAGCTCGCTAAAGGCATCCTTTGCTAGTTTTATCGGAAGTGAGTTTTCGTCTTTTAAAAATTTAAAGACGTTTTCATAGCGTGTTTTTAGCGTGATCTCACAACGCTCACCATAAATTTTGTTAAAAGAATTTGCCATATCGCTTAAAAACTCAAGCCTTTTTTTAAATTTCACCTCACCAAATTCTCTTATGTCGATCTTGAGCGTCGTTTTTGCACTGTTTCCGCTAAGCTCTTTTACCCAGAAATAACCCTCTTTGCCCTCGGTACACTCTGGTACTTCGCCACCTGGCAAAAGCGAGATAAATTTATGCGCAAGAAGTAGCGAATTTACAAGCTTACCCTTTGCGTTCATCGGATGAGCCGAAACGCCTTTAAAGACCATTGTGCAGTCAGCCGCGTTCCAGTTTTCATATATTAGCTCGCCTATCTCGCAGCAATCTAAGCAGTAGCCAAAATCAGCTCCTAGCAAATTTACATCAAGTGCTTTTGCCCCAAGTAAGCCCTGCTCTTCATCTGGCACGAAGCAGATCACGATTTTACCGTGCTTTACATCAGGATTTTGCATAAAATAGCTAGCCATATTTACAATGCTAGCGATCGCAGCCTTATCATCAGCCCCAAGCAAGCTAGTGCCGTCAGTCACGACTATGTCGTCACCAACGTATTTTTTAAGCTCTGAGTTGTCGCTAAATTTTAGATAAATTCCCTCCTTTTCGTTTAGGCAGATGTCGCCGCCTGTGTATTTTACGATTTTAGCTTTGGTATCATTTTTTTGCTCACTACTTGTATCTAAGTGCCCAAAAAAGGCGATGCTTGGAGCATTTTCGCAGTTTGCAGGAATTTTTGCTATCAAGATAGCATTGTCTTGTAAGATAATATCTTTTATGCCTAGTGAGCTAAGTTCATCTTTTAAAAAACGAGCCAGCTCATACTCGGTTGGATTAGAAGGCATGACGCCTTTTAACCCATTTTCTTTATTTGTTGTGGTGTTAAATTTTGTGTAGTTTAAAAATCTCTCTACGATATCCATTTTTCATCCTTTTAGATGACAAAAAATGCAATCGCTACAACAGAGACAAACATCCCTAAAAATGTTCTTTTAGCGATTTCAACTGGACTAACCATCGCAATGCCTGCACAAACGATAGCAGCACCGGCAATCGGAGAAGCTGATCTACCTAAAGCACCAGCAATAGCTGCTGCCATACCAAGCTTATCTTGCTCAAAGCCAAGTGCAGCGGCATTTGTTGTGACAGCTTCGTTAAATGCAAATGTAGCAGCATCACCTGAACCTGTAACTATACCCATGATAAATGGCACAAATGTTCCGCCAAATTTAACGTAACTTTGATCTGTTTTTAGCCATGCGATGACCACATCAACGGCTCCACATGCCTTTAGGCCAGCGACAAAGACACCAGCTGCGATGATGATACCCGTAACATCAGCATAAGCGTGGCCCATTCCGTTAAAAAATTCTTTTGTGATCTTTTGCGGATTTGTAAGCGTAGCAAAAATAGCTATGATAGCACCTAGTATCATCGCCTCAGCAACGCCCATCTTTGTCCATGCAAGAAAGCTATAATCTTTTGCAAGGCTTGTTCCGCCAATAACCAAAATAACAAGTGGAACTAGAGGCATAATAGCGTAGATGAAATTTACTTTAAATAGCGACTTCTCTTCGCTAACAGCACTACTTTCAAGAGTGAAATTTGTATTTTTTTGATAGTCTTTAAGCAGTATTGCAACAATAACTAATGCGATCACTACGATAACAAGAGCAGTAAATGCACTTGGAATTTGCACTTTTATGACATCTTGAACTGTATAGCCCTCAACCGTTTTTTTAACAAGATCAGCTACATAGACGTTGTGAGCCGATCCCGGGCTTAAGACTCCACCAAATGTACCCGCAAAAACAGCAGCACCAGCCATAGCTGGGCGGATACCTGAAGCCATTAGAAGCGGTATAAGCGTTGCACCAACAGCAGCGGAACATCCTGCAGCTGAAGGGATAGCGATATTTATAAAATAAGTTAGCACGGTTGTTGCAGGGATTAGTATAAAGCCTACATTTTTAAGCGGCTTTGTAAGAAGTGCGACAAGGTGTTTATCACACATCGTGTATTTCATAACAAAAGCAAAACCCATACTTGCACAAATCGCTTTTATAAGCCCTGCTTTAGTCATATAGTCAGTAAAAGCACTTAGTGCCCCCATCGGTTTTAGTGCGATTATACAAAGCACTAAACCAACACCTATTAGCACCGTTCTTGTCTCCTTTTTTAAGACTAGAAGTGCTACAACAGCCGCGATGCCAAGAATGGCAGCAATTAGCTTAAATGTTTCCATACCTCTCTCCTTGTTTAGATTTTAAATTTAGTTCCAACTTCTATTTTTTCTATCTCTTTTTGATACTCAAATTTTAAAATTTCACTGTGTCCTATGACCTGGGCCTCGCTACCCTCTATGAGCAAAGCCGTGCCTTCAGGCAGTGCGTAAATGGTCTCTTTTGGATTAGCTATTAAAAATTCCTCCAATCTCTCCTCCCTGCTCTCGCCGTTATGGCCTGCTAGCTTGCCACTTATGAAGTGCGGATTGATCTGATATGGGAAGATATTTAAGCTATCAAAGGACTTTGGCATGATGATAGGCATATCATTTGTCGTCATCATCGTCTTGCCAGCGATGTTTGCACCAGCTGACCAGCCAAAGTATTTTGTGCCATTTGCCACAGCTTCTTTTATAGGCTCAATCAAATTTAGCTTATAAAGCATGTAAAGCAGCATAAAGGTATTTCCGCCACCAACTGCGATACTGCTAGCATTTTTGATAGCTGAAATTTTATCCTCGTAGTGATGGATTGATTTTATATTGCTATTTTTTAATCTATCAATTACTTTTTGCTCATACTCGTCATTTGTTCGCCTAACTCCAGCATAAGGGATAAATAAAATTTCTTCCTTGCCGCATTCACCTAAAAATTCCTTAACCCAGTTTTTGCAGTGTCTTAAGTAGCCAGTATCTTGGTAGCTTGAAGCGCTGATTAGTAAAGCATTTTTCATTTTTTTACTCCATTTAATTTGTAAGCAGATCTTAGATAGACATCGACTCCAGCCACCAAGCACTCCTCATCAAAGTCAAATTTACAGTTGTGATGGCCTGCTTTTAAATTTGTTCCTATCATCATATAGCCACTCTTTGCGCCCCTATCTTGCAAAGCTCTCATAAAATGAGCAAAATCTTCACAAGCACCAAAATCAAGCTCTTTTACGATCTTGTCATCATCTATAAATGGACTTTGCTTTGCAGCTTCATAGAAAATTTCTGTTACTTCTTTGTCGCTATCGGCTCCGTTTGTGCCACCAGTTTTTACGACTTTACTCTCTACGCCATAAATTTCGCTCACGCCTTTAACGATATCCATGCATCTTTCATACATAAAATCATTTAAATTTGTATCTTCACCTCTTGTTTCGCAAGCTAGATAGCCATTTGGCGCGATGACGTTTCTGCCCTCACCTGCTTTTAAAACGCCTACGTTTATCCTGGTCACGCCTTTTGCATGTCTTGTAATACCATGCATGCTTAGTGCCATTTGAGATGCAGCTAAAAGTGCATTTGCGCCATCTTGAGGTGCTCCTGCTGCGTGAGCTGAACGACCGGTGATATGTACGTCAAATTTTGAAGTTGCAAGTAGCTTATTTGTCCCGCAGATGATGCCTCTATTGGTTTTTGCTTGAAAGCCGATGTGACCACCCAGTAGATACTCTACACCATCAAGCACACCAGCAGCCTCCATAGCCACAGCGCCTCTTGTACCCTCTTCTGCTGTTTGGAATATAAATTTAAATTTGCCGTTAAATTCATCTAAATTTTCAGCTATAAGTTTTGCCACACCAAGACCGATAGATGCATGTCCGTCGTGTCCGCAAGCGTGCATGATACCAGCGATATCTGCGCCAAAACCCTCTTTATAAGGTCTGTGAGTAGGCTCATCACTCTCTGTCACATCAACACTATCAATGTCAAATCTAAATGCTGTAAATTTACCAGGCCTTTTCGTATCTATAAAGGCAGTTAGTCCAGTTAAGCCATATTTCATATAAGGAAGATATTTTGCCTCTTCAGGACTTAGGAGTTTTTTGGCTCTTTCTATTGCTTTTTCACATTGCTCTTTTGAACCAAGACCAAGCCTTGCATCAGCTTTAACGACCTTGTCGCCAAGGCTTATTTCATAACCAAGATCACTAAGCCTCTTTGCTAACACAGCGGTTGTAAAAAATGTAAACCAACCAGTCTCTGGATGCGAGTGAAAATACCTGCGATCCTTGATCAGCTCATCTTTTAAAGAAAGAGCCAAATTTGCTATCTTATCCATAGATTTCTCCTTATTCATTTGATAGTTTAATTAGTGCATTTGTTAAAATTTGTGTGGCTTTGAAAGCATCATCAAAATTTATAGCCTCTGCTATATTGTGACTGATACCACCAACGCAAGGTATAAAAAGCATGCCAACGCTACTTGCAAGTTTTGTTAGATTCATCGCATCGTGTCCAGCTCCGCTTGGCAAAGTAAGCGTTTTTATGCCCAGTTTAGCAGCCTCTTCGCTTAGTAAATTTATAGCATGCTCGCTAAGTTTTACTGGCTCATCACTACTTAGTTCTCTTATCTCATAACTAAAATTTAGCTCACCGCTTAGCTCTTTTATAAAATTTCTAAGCTCTAAATTTAGCTCCTCTAAGCTTGCCTTATCAATATCTCTTAGATCAACTCCAAGCCTCGCCTCACCTGGTACGACGTTTAAAACGCCTGGCTTTGCATGTGCGTAACCAACAGTAGCCACAGCTGTTTTTTTGTTTTTAGCAAATTTATTGGCAGCGATTATGATATGCGAAGCAGCCAGCAAAGCGTCACTACGCATATTCATCGGAGTTGCACCGCTGTGATCTGCCTTACCATGAATAATAATTTCAAATCTAATAGGAGCGGCGATCCCACTTACTACGCCAACGCTTATGCCGCTTCGCTCAAGCACTGGGCCTTGTTCAATGTGAAGTTCTAAATATGAATGAATTGAGTGTTCTTTTAAAATAGAATCATTTAAATTTTGCGGTTCAAGTCCAAATTTACTCATCGCTTCAAAAAGCGAAATGCCGTCTTCGTCTTTTAATTCATGAAGCCTTTGTAGGCCAAGTTTGCCGCTTATTATCTTGCTGCCAATTGTCGCTGTCTTGAACCTACTTGACTCTTCACAGCAAAAATTTATAAGCCAAAGTGGGCGTTTTAGTTTAATGCCAGCTTCTTTTATCGAGGTTAATGCTTCAAGTCCTGCCATGACACCAAGCGTGCCATCATAAAAGCCACCATTTGGCACACTGTCGATATGAGAGCCTACGCAAACCGGCTTTTCACCTGGCTCACAGCCATCGTCATATATGGCATATATGTTACCGACATTGTCAATTTTAAGTTTAAAGCCATTTTCTTCTATTAAATTTATAAGAAAATTTCTAGCTTCCAAGTCTTCTTTGCTAAATGCAAGCCTTGTTAGCCCTCCACCTTTTAATGCTCCAAATCTACTTATAGCACTAAAATTCGCCTCAAATCTTTTAAAATTTATCATAATAAATCCTTAAAAATAAAACTAATCTTAAAAACATTTATTACTTTGAACATTTTACATTTAGTTTTATGATTTAAAGCTGAATAAGTGTTAAATTTTGAAATCTAATTTTTTTGTAGTTTGTTGTGTAAGCCTTTAATAATCTCTGAAATTTTTTGCATTAATTCGATTTTATTTGGTTTTTGTGATTTTCTAGTATCTTCGCGAAACTTCTCATAGTATTTTAGTTTTAGCTTTAAAATGGCCTCTTTAAGGCTCTCTTCACTAGAAGCTACGTTTGAGCTTTCATCAACATAAATTTCTCTAACAAGTACCGCGTTATCTTCAATATTTGGCAATAAAACAGCCTGAAAATAATCTTTATGGTGCAAGAAGAATTTCTCCTCGAGCTCGTTTAAAACGATAGCTTCGTAATTTTTATTTGCTAGCATGCTCTTTAAAACGCTAAATTCCAAAATATCAGTTTTATCTTTTTTTTGAGCCGTTTGTTTATTTATTGCAGCATTTGTAAAATTTTGATCTTGTCTATTTATATATCTTTGCCCATGAAGACTAAAAGTATTTAGCTCTATTTTGAGTAAATTTGATACCAGTAATTCGTAGCTTTTTGCGATTATTGGCTTTAGAGAATTTGTAAATTCCACTATCTCTTCTAAGCATTTTTGCTTTTGCACTGGGCGCGTAATATCATATTTTTTTACAACTTGCTCAATATAAAACTCGCCAAGCTCAGTCCCTGAGCCAAACATCTCTTTTAGCTCGTCGCTTCTACCTGCAAAAACCATATCCGCAGGGTCTGCACCATCTTTTATAATGACAACACTTCCATCTATTTCGTTTTGTACCAAAAGACGAGATGATTTTATAGCGGCATTTATACCAGCCGAGTCACCATCAAAACAAAGCACTACACTTATCTCTCCCCTTTTTAAAAGTGGTAAGTGATTAGTCGTAAGCGCAGTCCCAAGCACAGCAACGGCGTTTGTAAAGCCAGCAAAGTGCAGCATGATAACATCTAGATATCCCTCTGTGATGATGATCTGCTTTTTTTCAAAAATGCTTTGTCTAGCTAAATGATAGCCGTAAAGTAGCTTTGACTTGTCAAAAACCATGCTTTGTGGAGAATTCACATATTTTGCAGGATGATCTGAGATCGTTCTGCCACCAAAGCCAACTAATTTTGCCGTGTGCGCATATATTGGAAATGTGATACGCTCGATAAAACTAGCATAAATTCCCTTCTCGTTTTGCTTTACAATGCCAACTTCAAGCGCCTCTTTTGGCTCAATATTTTCATTTTGTAAAAGCCTAATGGTACTAGCACTATCCCCAGCCCAACCAAGCTCAAATTTCTCGATCATCGCATCATTTATACCACGAGAATAGATATATCTCACAGCGGCTTCATGCTTGAAAAATTCGCTCCTATAAAAAGCATTTACCTTTTCTAAAATATGCTTATTTTCTTTTTGTGTTGGGGCTTTGTCACTTGTGTATTCGAGGCTAAAATTTACAAGGCTAGCTATTCTTTCGATAGCCTCAGGGTAGGTAAGTTTCTCATAATCCATTACAAATTTAATCGCATCTCCGCCGGCCTTGCAAGCAAAACAGTGAAAAATTTGCTTGCTTTGACTTATGCTCATGCTAGGATTTTTGTCGTCGTGAAATGGGCAGACGCATTTGTAGTTTGCACCCATCTTTTTGACTGGCAAATAGTGCTCTATAATGTCAACGATATCGATTTGATTTTTGAGTTTTTCTATGGATTTTGGATCTATCATAAGCAAAATTATACAACCGCTTTGTTATAATTAAAGTAAAATTTTATTACAAAGTATGAGCGTGGATATTTTTTTCATTGGGCACAGAGATCCGATATTTAGCCTTATTATTTTATTTAGCATTATATTGATGATAGCCGCATTAAGCTATGCTTGGGGTATCTTTTCAAGCAAAGATGAGAAAAAAAGAATCGAAAAATTTATAAGAAAATTTGATAGCAAAGACGGTATAAGTAGCGAGCATAAACAGATGCTACAAAGCCCAGAGATAGACGCTCAAAGCCTTTGCATGCTAGGGCAAACTTTTGCTAAAAATGGTGATTTTGAAAAATCAATTAGTGTTTATCTCATCGCACTTGGCAAAGTTAGAGATAAAAATGAAAAAGAATTTATTCTAAACGAGCTTGGAGAGGTCTATTTTAAGGCTGGATTTTTAAAAAAAGCTAGCGAAGTCTTTGAAAAAGTGCTTGAGTTAAGTCCAAGAAATGTGATTGCACTTCGCTTTTTAACGATGATAGATGAAAAACTTAAAAACTACAAAGAAGCCCTTTATGCACTAAATTCTCTTGAAGAACTTGGTGTAAATGTAAAAGATCAAAAAGCCTATATAAAGGCGATCAGCACGCTTGATGATAGAAATTTAAGTTTTAATGAAAAGGTAGAAATTCTCTCGCATCTTAGCCAAAATTTTGAGCTTTTAAAGCGCATGATCTTAGCCCTTTTCATAAGACACAATGAAAATTTAGAAAATTTAAAAGATTTTGCTCGTTTTGAAGATGTGATCGATCTGCTTTATAATCTAAAAACGCCTATAAATTTAAGCGACCAAAAATATAAATCGCTCTTTTATGCAAAGGGCGATATAGATGAGCCTTGCGAAATTTATGGCTTTGAGCTAAACGTCATCAAAAAACTAAAAGACGCTAAATTTGACGCGGCTGGGCTAAGCTTTAACTACGTTTGCAAGAGCTGCAAAAACTCATTTCCGATGCACTTTTACCGCTGTCCGGTCTGCCACGAGCTAGGAAGTGTCAAAATTTTATCCCACATCACAGAAAAACCAAGTGAAGATAGTAACACTTTTTAGCGACGGCTCGTGCCTTGGAAACCCTGGAGCTGGCGGCTGGGCATATATATTGAGATTTAACGAAGCGCAGAAAAAAGCAAGCGGCGGAGAGGCATATACGACAAATAATCAAATGGAGTTAAAAGCTGCGATAATGGGGCTAAAAGCGTTAAAAGAGCCTTGCGAAGTGAGACTATTTACCGATAGCTCATACGTAGTAAATAGCATAAATGAGTGGCTTGCAAACTGGCAAAAGAGAAATTTTAAAAATGTAAAAAATGTAGAACTTTGGCAGGAGTATTTGAAAATTTCAAAGCCTCACAAAGTCGTGGCAAGCTGGGTTAAGGGGCACGCTGGACACCCTGAAAACGAGGAGTGCGACCAGATGGCAAGAGATGAGGCATTAAAAATAAAAGATGAGAATGAAAGATGAAAATTTTAGAAGAATTTGAAGAGAATCTTAGATATAAATTTAAAAAAACTGAACTTTTAGAAGAGGCTCTAACTCACAAGAGTACCAAGCAGGCACTAAATAACGAAAGGCTCGAGTTTTTGGGCGATGCGGTGATGGATCTGCTTGTGGCTGAGTATCTTTTTAAGAAATTTAGCAAGATCGCAGAGGGCGACATGAGCAAGCTAAGAGCCGCACTTGTAAATGAAAAAAGCTTTGCAAATATGGCAAGGCATCTAAAAATGGGTAAATTTTTAAGGCTAAGCACGGCTGAAGAGAATAATGGCGGACGCGAGAAAGAAAGCATTTTAAGCGATGCGTTTGAGGCAGTGATGGGCGCTATCTACCTTGAGGCTGGACTTGATAAGGTGCGAGAAATTTCGATCGCTCTGCTTGAGCTTTGCTATCCACAGATCGACTTTGCACACCTCGAAAAGGACTACAAAACCGCTCTTCAAGAGGTCACTCAGGCCAGTCTTGGTGTCATCCCAACATACCAACTCATCGGCACGTCAGGCCCTGATCATAAGAAAGAATTTGAGATAGCCTTGCTACTAAATGGTAAAGAAATTTCACGTGCCGTTGGCAGCTCTAAAAAGCAAGCCCAACAGCTCGCAGCAAAAATCGCACTAGAAAAAATCAAAAAATAGGAAAAATTTTGAATACATTTGGCAAAAAACTAACATTAACAACCTTTGGCGAGAGCCATGGGGTGGCGATTGGTGGTGTGATAGATGGACTTCCAGCTGGGCTAAAGATAGATAAAGATTTCATTCAAAGCGAGCTAGACAGACGTCGTCCTGGACAAAGCAATTTTACAACCGCAAGAGATGAAGCCGATAAGATAGAAATTTTTAGCGGCGTCTTTGATGGCATGAGTACTGGAGCGCCGATAGGTTTTGCCATTTTTAACAACAATCAAAAGTCAAACGACTATGAAAATTTACGTGAAATTTTCCGTCCAGGCCATGCGGATTTTACATATTTCAAAAAATATGGTTTTAGAGATCACAGAGGCGGCGGACGCTCAAGCGCAAGAGAAACGGCCGTTAGAGTAGCTGGTGGGGCTTTTGCGCAGCTACTTTTAAATGAGTTTAATATAGAAATTTTAAGTGGAGTGCTTGGCATAGGCAAAGTTTTTAGCGACAAAATAGACTTTAACTTTGCTAAAAATTCTCAAATTTACGCCCTTGGCAACGAAGAAGCGATGAAAGAAGTGGTAAATAAAGCTAGAAGCGAGCACGATAGCGTGGGAGCTGTAGTTTTAAGCGTGGCTAGAGGAGTGCCAGCTGGTCTTGGTGAGCCACTTTATGATAAGCTAGATAGCGCGTTAGCAGCGGCTTTGATGGGCATAAATGGTGTAAAGGCCGTTGAGATAGGTGCTGGCGTGAATGTAAGCTCTATGCTTGGCTCAGCAAACAATGACGAGATGGACGAGCTTGGCTTTTTGAGCAATAACGCTGGCGGGATACTTGGGGGCATAAGCAGTGGCGCTGAAATAGTGCTAAAGAGCCATTTTAAGCCTACGCCTTCGATATTTAAAGAACAAAAGACACTAAATTTAGCTGGCGAAGCAGTGGACTTTGAGCTAAGGGGCAGACACGATCCTTGCATCGGTATACGTGGCAGCGTCGTTGCAACCGCAATGATAAGGCTAGTTATCGCCGATATGTTACTACTAAATGCTAGCACAAAGCTTGAAAATTTAAAGAAAATTTACGGTTAAATCTATAAAAATGAGTGAAATTTAGTGGCCTAAAAGCCACTAAATTTTAGAATCTATAAGCAAACTGAAGTTTTGCGCTGCTTTAATCTTTTTTACCAAAAGATTGTGCTATGCCAAAATTTATGAGTGTTTCATAAGTTGGCGTATATCTTAGACCGACCTCAACCTCTGAGCTTGTGCCTTTTTGAGTTAGGCTGATCTCCTCGTCTTCTTGGATCACTGCTATTTTTGACTTGGTGTTAAATTTATACTCAACGCTAATTTTTCCATAAGGATTAAATTTACCAGCATCATAGACTATTTTTGAGTAAATTTTAGCTCTACTTGATGTAACGCTGCTAAATTTTAATGTGCTTTGTCCGATATCTGCCTCATCGCTACCAACATAAGAGAGTGCGTAGTTTAGCCCACTATCAAGCATAAAACTATCAAATTTTATCTTTTTGCCGACGCCAAAGATAGCATTGTAGTATGGCATCGAGATTTTATAATCAACATTTTTCGCATCAACCTTAGTCTTGCTCCTACCAGCTTTTGCCATGAGATCTATATAAAAATCACGTGGTAAATTTAGCCTTGAAAAAATACCAAGTCCATAGTTTCTAACTCTGCCATCTATTTTGGCATCTTCATCGCTGTTATCAAATATTGGTATAGCAAAAGCTCCAAGCATAGACTCGCCATTTTTATTTTTACTTTACTAAAATTTACATCACTTCTATCTGTTAAACCGATATAAACACCTGATTGTCTACTTTTTTCGATATTAGAACCAATTATATTAACTTCGTTGTGCGTTGCATTTACTCTAACTCCACTATTAAAATTTATCCATTTTACTTATTTTGTTTCTAAAAAATTTTATTAGAAATTTTAGCCTTAAGATCAATCTTTCAAAAACGAACTTTTACTAATTTTCATCTATAATCACTCCATGAAAAACGAAGCACAAAAATTTTATGCCGTCATTGATCTAAAGTCCTTTTATGCCTCAGTTGAGTGCGTAGAGCGAGGACTTGATCCGTTTAAAGCCGATCTAGTCGTAGCTGACGATAGCCGTGGCAACGGAAGTGTTTGTCTAGCCGTTAGCCCAGCTCTTAGAGCCAAAGGTGTGAAAAATAGATGCAGGCTTTTTGAAATACCAAAGGCTATAAAATTTATCATCGCACCACCTAGAATGCAGTTTTACATCGACTATGCGGCTAAGATTTATGAGATATACCTAAAGTATGTCTCAAAAGATGATATCTATGTCTATTCTATCGATGAGGCCTTTATTGATCTTACTTCTTATGTTAAATTTTATAATACCGATGCAAAATCCATAGCCAAAAAGATAATGGATGAAATTTTAAAAACTACTGGCGTGACGGCCACTTGTGGCATGGGTACAAATTTATACCTTGCAAAAATCGCCCTTGATATCTTGGCTAAGCACAGTGATGATGGGATTGCATTTTTAGACGAGCAACTTTATAAAGAGCGTCTTTGGACGCATCAACCGCTAGATAACTTTTGGCGTATCGGTAAGCAAACTAGGCTAAAGCTGGAAAAACATGGAATTTTTTGTATGAAAGATATAGCAAATGCTCCGCGAAGCTTGCTTGAGAAATTTTTTGGAGTCGATGCCTATATAACGATAGATCACGCAAATGGCATAGAACCAACGACAATAGCTGATATAAAAGCATATAAACCAAGCACAAAATCCTACTTTAGCTCTGAAATTTTACCAAGAGACTACGAGCGTTGTGAGGCGGTAGTCATACTAAAAGAGATGGCTGATAGGCTAGCGCTTAGGATGATCAACAAAGAAGTAATGGCAAGTGGAATAACGATAAATATAAAATTTGCTGACAAGCTTGAGCCATTACAACGTGCAAGCGTTCGGTTTAAAACACCAACAAATGTCTCAAGCACGCTAATGAGCGTGGCTGAGGAGCTGCTTTTAAACAAGATAAAAAATATTGGGCTGATTAGGCAAATTAGTATCAGTGCAAACGACGTAGTAAAAGAGAGTCTAGCTCACTCTAGTCTTTTTGAGGATGATACTAAAGAAAAGGCAGTTTTAAAGTCCCTAAATCTCATAAAAGAAAAATTTGGTAAGAACTCGGTGTTAAGAGCGATCGATTTACTACCAGAAGCCACTGGGCAAGATAGAAATAAAAAGATCGGAGGGCACAAAAGTGGCGAGTAAAGATAGAGCAAAAATTTTTAGCTCGTTTAATCCTCTCTCAACCTTAGAGCGAGCCCTGCGACAAAAAGAGCGAGAAAAATGCGAAAAACTAGAGCTTGATGAAAGCAAAGTCGATGAAATTTTAAAAAAGATAAGCGAGCTAAGGCCGGCTGACGAAGTATATGTGAGCTATCATGACGGCTACACCTATACAAGTGCTAGCGGACTAATCTCTGACGTAAATTTCAAAAATAAAACTCTTATGGTTGTAAAAACTAGGATCAAATTTGAAGATATAAATGACCTAAAAATAATTTAGCCCCCAAGCGAGGGCTAAATTTATTTAAATTCTACAAAGATTGTAAAATTTTTGGTTTAGAAAACGCAGTTATTGGTTTGATCTCGCCTTTATATTTTTCAAGATCAGCTAGTATCGTATGTCCGCAGTTGCTTTGAGCGATGCTAGATGTGCCTTTGTCGCGTGTTAGGACATTGATGCAGCCATGCTTACAAAGGCTTCTTTCGCCAGGCACTTCAGGATCGTACCATGCACCCTCGCAAATAGCGATGACACGCTCTGGGATGATGTCAGTGACAAGCGCTCCTACTAAAATTTCGCCCCTGTCGTTAAAGACTCTCACTACATCACCAGTTGCGATGCCTTTTTTCTTAGCGTCGTTTGTATTTATTAGCATCGGCTCTCTAGCACAAACTTCAGCGTAGTTTCTGATTATTGAGTTATTTAGCTGAGAGTGGAGGCGATATCTTGAGTGTGGGGTTGTGATGCTAAATGGATATTTCTTAGCTTTTTCACTACCAAGCCACTCAAACGGCTCGATCCAAGCAAAGTGTGGAGCAAAGTCTTTGTAGCCAAATTTAGCAATAGTTGGAGAGTATATCTCTATCTTGCCTGATGGCGTACCAAGGCGATTTTTGTGCGGATTTTCTCTAAATGCACTAAGTCTTGTGTAGTATTTTGTCTCTTCATTGTCTTTGTCAAATTTGACATAGCCCTCTTTCCAAAACTCATCAAAGCTTGGCATTTTAAGATCTAGTGCTTTGGCTTGTTCCACCGCATCTGCGTAAAATTCTTTTGCCCAGCCAAGCTCATCTTTACCCTCAGTAAAGACCTCTTCTCTGCCCCAGCGTTTGCAAATTTGTGAGCATATCCAGTAGTCGCTTCTACTTTCTCCCATTGGCTCAACTACTGGCTTATAAGCCACGATGTATTCGCTTGATGGGACACTTTGGTTGATGTCATTTCTCTCGACTTCTAGTGCCACTGGTAAGACGATGTCGCTTAGTTTAGCTGTGCTTGTCCAAAATGGCTCAGCAGTTATTACAGTGTCAAATTTACGCCATGCTTTTACGGCGTTATTTACGTCCTGATGCCTTGTAAACATCGATCCAGACGCCATGTAAGCCACTCTCATATGTGGAAGTTTGATCTTAGAGCCATCATAGTCTATCTCTTTGCCAGGATTTTGCAAGGCTTCTATTGATCTTGAAGATGGGATGGTTACATTTTTAAATTTTTTCCACGGAGCACCATCTACGTTTTCATATTTCTCGCTTATCCTAGTACTGATACCTTTTAGAGCAGGTGCTATCTTGTCGGTGCTACCGTTTCCGTAGTAGAGGTTAAACTCAAATCCAAGACCCTCTTTACCGATATGGCCAAGCATCGCACTAAGAGTTACGATACCCCAAAAGCCCATCTCGCCGTGATCTTGTCTTTGAAGAGATCTGCCAGCAATGATAGTGCTTGGCTCTTTTGCAAGTACGGTAGCAAATTTTGCAATCTCTTCAGCTTTTACACCACAAATTTTACTAGCCCAGTTTACGTCTTTTACCACTTTGTCGGTTGTACCAAGCAGATAGTCTTTAAATTTATTAAAACCAACTGTGTATTTTTTGATAAATTCCTCGTCATAAAGCTTGTTTTCATAAAGATAGTGGCACATGCCAAGCATCATTGCTACGTCAGTGTTTGGACGAACGATGATAGTTTCAGAGTCAAGGTATCTTGTGGTATCATTTTTAAAGACGCAAACACTATAAGTTTTTATGCCTGCCTCTTTTATCTTTTTGATGCCAAGATAGCCATCGTGTGTTGGTGGCTGCCATGAAATTTGACCAGTTACGAGCGGATCAGTACCCCAAAATACGATGTTCTTAGCATTTTTAACCATGGCTTCCCATTTTGTAGGAGCGTCATAAACCGCACTATTTCCAAGGACATGAGGCATGATGACAAGGCCAGCTCCAGTTGAATAGTCACCGCTCTCTTCGACGTATCCGCCAAGCACTTTTAGCATCCTGTGACCAACAGTTCTGCCCCAGCTGATCTTACCGCTGCCGCCCCACCAATAGCATTCGCCGTAGATACTCTCGGGGCCATATTTGTCAAAATTTTCTTTTAGGGCTTTTGCTGCTAGGTCAAGTGCTGTGTCCCAGCTAACACGCACAAATTCTTCTTTGCCACGAAGCTCACTTTTTGCCGCGCCTTTTGCCTTTAAGTAGCTTTTTCTTACGTACGGATAGAGTACGCGACTTTCATTTTGGATGAGGTCTGGCAAACTATTATTCATTGTATTTGGAAATTTATCGCCCTCAAATGGATCGACAGAGACGATTTGGTTTGAGTTGGTATTTGCCCAAAATAGACCAAATCTATTTGCTCCAAAAGTTTTGTTTTGGTCAAAAATGGTTTTTGTCACGCCCTCTATCTTGTTTGCCTGCGCCGCAGTGGCTGCAAGTGCAGAAAATTTTATAAAATCTCGTCTTTTCATATTTTCTCCCTTATGAAAATTTATTTTACTTTTTTCGCATTGTGTTGTAAGTATTTGAGCACTAAATTTAGGTCGGTTTCGTCTAGTGCTACAAATTTTGCATCGACCATTCCAGCTAAATTTGCTGGCCACTGAGCCGCTGTAAAGCTATTTGGCTCATGAAGTCTATGACATGCGGAACAAGTCTCTTCGTAAATTTGTTGTGCTTTTACGTAAAGCTTTTTTGTGTCGCCACCAAGTGCGTCATTTGGCACTTCATAAACGCCCTCTGCTTGGTACCAAACCTCGCCGTAGTCATCTTCAAGCTCTTTTACTTTTTTGAAATTTGCCTCGCTCTCGTCATTAAAAGCTACAAAAACTTCAGGATCTTCTATACTTCTTTGAAGTTGGGCCAAATAGTTTGCCGAAACTACGCCATTAACCTTGATCTTGCTCGTTTTATCGCCTTTTTCGACGACTTCAACTGGTGTTAAAACCTCGATCTTTCCGATCATCTTGCCATCTAGCGTTATATTGGCATCTTTTGCGATGACATCGGCACTAAAAGCAAGACTACATGCTAAGACAGGGGCTAAAAATAGCATTTTCATGTTGCAATCCTTAAAAATAAAATTTAAAAAAATTTTATAACCTAATGACTTAAAATTACATTGTTATATTTAGCTTTATTTAAGAAAGTTAATATTCATTTTTATTAAAAATAAGATTTAGCAGAAAATTTATCAATAAGTTTTATTGGATGGCTTAATTGCTGAAGGTATAAGTAAAATTTTTCTAGCTTACAAGCTCTGTAAAAATTTTAATTATGGATCTAGTGAAGTAAAAATTCAACTTTACTTCGCTAACTACTATAAAAAAGTATGGCAAAGCTTTTATAAACTTAAAAATATAAATTAGTAAACTTCTTACAGCATTTATAAATATGCTAAAAGTTACTACTCTAAATTGCTAGCTATGTTAAGACTTTCTAGAGTTTTATCGTTTTAAAAATTTTTATCAAAATGCCTTATTGTCAATTTAGCAGCTTTGCTTATCGCCTAGCTCGCACGCCTTTTTTCGCATTTGCTTTGCCTTTTTCGCGTCTTTTTTTACTTGCTCGTATCTGTTTTCGTTGAAATTTCCCTCATACAACCACGCCGCCCTCTCGCAACCGCCTGCGTAGCCTAGCTTACACGAGCGCTCGTAATACTCCACCATCTCGCCTATATCGCCTCCCGTTCGTTCTATCATCCAGCCCACGTTGTAGCATCCGGGAGCGTATTTTTTGTTGCATAGGGTATTGTTTATCGCAAACGACTGCGCCTCGTCGCCCAGCTCTTCTTGCATGAAATTTGCTAGCGCCAAGCAACCGGGTAAATACTCGTAAAGGACGCAGCCAGCCTTGTAATACGCGCTAATCTTGGTCTCGCGCTCGCTCTTATCCGCGGCTTTTACCAGGTTGTTTTTATAAAGTTCGCCCAGATAAAAGCAGCCCTCGCCGTCTCCTTTGGCGCAGGCTAGGCTAAATAGACCCTCCGCCGCACCGTAGTCTTGCTTAGAGTTAGCCGCTACCATGCCCGCTTGCACGCACTCTTTGGTAGAGTTTAGGTCGGGATTTTTGCATTTTTTGACCTTTTCTAGCGTATCTGCGGCTAGCAATGGCGAAAGGCCGGGCTCGCTAGCGAATAAATTTAACGCTACAAAGAGCGCAAATAATAAGATTCTCATTTTTATCCTTTAAATTTACCTAACCATGCGCTTTGGCTATGCAAGCGGCGATAGCCTGCATCAAAGCTCCGCGAAATCCGCCGTTTTCAAGCGCGGCAAGTCCCTCGATCGTGGTTCCCGCCGGCGAACAGACCTCGTCTTTTAGCGCGGCAGGGTGCTTGCCGCTTTGGATCAGGCGCGCCGTCCCTTCTACGGCTGCGCAGACGGCGTCGTAGCAAAGCTGCCTAGGCAGTCCGCCCCGCACGCCCGCATCGGCCGCAGCCTCGATAAAGGCGCACGCATACGCGGGTAGGCTTCCCGCGATGCCCGTAAATGCGGCAAACCCGGCCTCGTCTATCTCGTAAATTTTACCGATTTTAGCGATTATCTCGCGCACGGTCTCTTTCTTAGCCTCGCTAAATCCCGCGTCAAAGCAAAGAGCCGTGGCCGACGCGCCGATGCAAGCGGCGATATTTGGCATCGCGCGAGCGATATAAACGCCCTCGCCTACGATTTGCCTAGCGCGTTTTATGTCAAAACCCGGTGCTAAAAGAAGCAAAATTTTGCCCGCAAGCTCGGGCGCGATCAGGCGCAAGATAGCCTCGTAGCTAGCGGGCTTAGTAGCCAGCACGACCGCGTCCGCTTCGCGCGCTAGATCCGTTTCGTTCGCGGCTATTTTTACGCCGAATCTTTGCCGCAAGGCTTCGTTTTTACTTCTGGCGCAGGCTATGATTTCAAATTTCGTCTTTTTTTCGCATTCGCGCTGACTCGCGTTTTTATCCGTTTGCGCTAAATTTCCCGCCCTTTGCGTCTCGCTGCCGCCGCTGGATTTTCGCTCGCCCTCGGCCGAGCTTGCCCCGTCGGGTTGCGCGCGCCAAAGCGCCTCTATCATCGCGCCGCCCATATTTCCGCCGCCGATAAAGCCTATTTTTACGTTTTTCATTTCGCCGTCTTTTTTAGAGTACCGATTTTGACCGCTTTGCCCGCGATCGCCGTATTTACCGCCGCGCTATCCGCCCAGATCGCGCCCGTAACCTGCCCAGGCGCCAAGGTATAAACGCCGCCCGTTTGCGCCTCGTCGCTCGCCTTAAACTCGTTGCCCACGACCAGCTCATAAACGACGTTCGTGTCATTTTCAAATTTGATCGCCGCTTTTAGCGTCGGCTCCATTTTCTGTTTAGCCGCGCCCGCGTACTGCTCGAGTATGTTTTTGCTAAGCTTGCCGTAGACGTCGCCGTCTTGGCTTAGATATATCCGCACGGCGCGCTTATCCGAGTTTTTGCCGCCTTTTTCGCCCTTGCCGACGCTAACGCTCATCTCATAGGCGGTTTCTCCGGTCGGAAAGTCCTTAAATTTAGCGTCCGGGACGAAAACCCGCACGTTGTCCGTTACCGTTTTCGTCTCGTGCGTCTGCGGCGTTATACCCGTTAGCACGATCGTGGATTTCACGTCCGAGCCTTTGTCCGAAACAAGCGCGGAGATCGGTACGCGCGTAAGCAGCGTCGTATCGTAGCAGCCGCTAAAAATAAACGCGGCGGCGAGAGCAAAGATAAATTTTAGTTTTTTCATCGGTTTCCTTTAAATTTTCGCCGATTCTAGCATAAACTAAGCATTTTTGTATTGATTACATTAAAAGCAAAAATAGAAAAGTAAGTATGGTATTTTAAAGTAAAAATGGTTTTAAGGTTGATAAATTTTAGATGAGAGAGAGTGGCTCTATTTCGTCTTGAACAAAGCCAACTTAAATAAATAATGCAAAAAAGTATGAGAAATTTATATAAATTTTTTGCTGTTTTTAGGGTTTAATTATTAGCCCCTTTACAAAGGGGCTAAAATGATAAAATTTGATTAAAGTTTTGCTTTTCTTTTGCGCTCTGTTGGGTCTAAATAGCGCTTGCGAACGCGGATATTTATAGGCGTAACCTCGACTAGCTCGTCATCTTCTATCCACTCTAACGCACGCTCAAGGCTTAGCTTTCTAGGTGGCACAAGTTTGATCGCATCGTCGCTACCGCTTGCACGCACGTTTGTTAGGTTTTTGCCCTTGATAGGATTTACGTCAAGGTCGTTTGGACGGCTGTGCTCGCCGATGATCATGCCCACATAGACTTTTGCCTGCGGATCAAGAAATAGCACGCCACGATCTTGCAAGTTAAATAGCGAATAAGCAAGCGTTACGCCGTTTTCCATAGAAACTAGCGCGCCGTTTGTTCTGTGCTCGACGGTGCCGCTTAGTGGTCTAAACTCCAAAAAGCTGTGGTTCATAACGCCCTCGCCTTTTGTATCAGTCAAAAACTGGCTTCTAAAGCCAATAAGTCCGCGCGCTGGGATCTCAAATTCGATCCTTGTTTGACCGTCGCCTGTTGGGTTCATAGAGACCATTTCAGCTTTTCTTTTGCCTAGTTTTTCTATGACTGTGCCTGTCGTATCATCAGGCGCGTCGATAACCAAAAGCTCGTATGGCTCGCATTTTACGCCGTTTATCTCTTTTACGATGACCTCAGGTCTGCCAAGTAAAAACTCATAGCCCTCGCGGCGCATATTTTCAGCCAAAATGGTAATCTGAAGCTCGCCACGGCCACTTACTTTAAATTTGCCCTCGCCGATGTTTTCGTATTTCATCGCAATATTTGTCTTCATCTCGTTTGCAAGGCGCTCATCGATCTTATTTGATGTGACATGTTTGCCCTCAGTACCTGCCAATGGGCCGTCATTTACAGAAAATACAACGCTAAGTGTTGGTTCTTCGATGTGGAGAGGATCTAGTGGATGAGGGTTGTTTGGATCAACGACACTATCGCCAACGTCAAGCGCATCAAAACCAGCGATCGCTACGATGTCGCCAGTACCAGCTTCGTTAATATCAGTTCTTTCAAGACCCATAAAGCCAATTAACTTTGAAATTCTACCAGTTGTCTTTGTGCCATCAGCCTTTGCAAGCATGACATTTTGGTTTTTTGATATCTTGCCGTTAAAAATTCTTGCAATGCCGATCTTGCCGACGTAGTTGTCATAATCAAGAGTAAATACTTGAAGCTGAAGTGGGTTTTCATCACTACCGCTTGGAGCTGGTACGTGAGCCAAAATAGTCTCAAAAAGCGGCTGCATATTTACATTTTCATCACTTAGTTTTAGCTTTGCATAGCCATTTTTAGCAGCTGCATAAACGACTGGAAATTCTAGCTGCTCATCATTTGCGTCAAGTGCGACAAAAAGGTCAAAAATTTCATTTATAACGCGGTCTGGATCGCCTGCAGGTTTGTCTATCTTATTTACGACGACGATTGGACGAAGCCCTAGTGAAAGTGCTTTTTTGACGACGAATTTAGTTTGTGGCATAACGCCTTCTTGCGCATCGACAAGTAGCAAAACGCCATCAACCATCTTAAGAACACGCTCTACCTCACCACCAAAGTCGGCGTGGCCTGGGGTGTCAATGATGTTGATCTTTGTATCTTTGTAGCGAATGGCGGTATTTTTAGAAAGAATCGTGATGCCACGTTCTCTTTCGATGTCGTTGCTATCCATTACACGCTCGCCAAGGTTTTGATGCTCGTTAAATGTTCCTGACTGTTTCAAAAGCTCATCAACCATTGTTGTTTTACCGTGGTCGACGTGTGCGATAACGGCTATATTTCGTATCTTTTCCAAATTTTTCTCCGTTTATTAGTTTACTATTTTTCGTTTGTCAGTTTTAAAATAGGGGCAGATTATAGCTAAATTTTTATAAATTTTAAGCTGATATCAAGAAGTTAATTTTTGGAATAGATTTTGCATGTTTGGCATTAAGTTTAAAAATTTGAAAGGTTTAAATGCAAGCTTATACAGCGAAAAATAACGTAGATTTGCTGGCTCCTGCTGGGAATAAAAAGCCCTCTGTTTCTAAAAAATCTCAAAACAACGGCGAATTTTTATCGATGGTTTTAGATGCAGCTGCGAGCAAGGCAAATAGCGGCCAAAAAATCACTGAAAAAGATGTCAAAGAGATAGTAAAAACGGTTACTACTCAAAAAGAGACATTGCAAAAAGCTCAAAGCGAAAGCGCGGCAAAAATTTCAACTGCACTTGAAGAAAATTTAGACGAAACCACGAAAAATGAGCTCTATGAAAATGCAAATTTTATGCAGCTTTTGCAAGTTTTAGAAATTCTAAATGGCAATGAAAAAGTAAGTAAATTTCCAAATTTCAGCGACAAGATCGCAAATTTCTTAAGTGTGCCTGAAAATGTCGAAGAGCTTAGCAATGTTAAAAGCGTTAGCGATCTTATCGACCTTGCTAAGAAATTTGACCTTGGCCTTGAAAATATAGAAATTTCAAACGAAGATGTGCCAAAACTAAATGAGATGTTTAAAAATTTAGGCAAGAAAGAATTTTTCAAACCGATAAAGACCGAAGAGAAGCCTTTTCACCTAAAAGAGCTAAAAAATGAAGTCGAGCAAACCATCATCAAAAATGAACCAAAAGAGGTCGTAAAGCTTGATACCTTATTAAAAGAGGTAGTGGCAAATCCAACTAATGAAGTTAAAAATTTAGTAAAAGAAGAGCCTAAAAAGCTAGATAGTGAAGTAAAGCTTGATGATGAGATAGTGGATGTTGAGCCAGAGGAGCAGCTAAAAGAGCCTAAAGTAAAGGTAAATTTACACGAGCAAAAGGCGCAAAAAGCTCCAACTTTAGAGTCGCTACTATTCCCTGAAAGAGAGCAGATGACCAAGAGTGAGCCAACTGAAGAAACCTTTGCAAGTGATAATAAATCAGAACTAAATCAAATGGTAAAAGATATCGCTAGTAGCGCTAAACACCAGCTTCAAATAAAGGCTGAGATAAAAGAGACGCTTAGTAACTTCTCTTCTACACTAAAAGAGCAGGTGCAAAATTACAAAGCTCCGATCACTCGTTTTAACATAACGCTTAATCCTCTAAATTTAGGCGAGGTTGAGATCACAATGGTAAATCGCGGCAATAACTTACATGTAAATTTTAACTCAACCACGGCTACGATGAATCTCTTTTTGCAAAATCAAGCCGAGTTTAAAAATAGCCTTGTAAATATGGGATTTACCGAGCTTGAGATGAATTTCTCAGATCAAAATCAAAGACAAGATAAAAAAGAACAAGCAAAGAATAAATACAGCTCAAATCAAAGCGATGAGAGCGAAAACACTCAAGCGGAACAAAGCTTGCTTGAGCTAGTAATACCAAGATATATTTAGGAGAGATCATGGCTTCAGTTTCAGATATAACTACACAAACAACACAACAAAAAAATGCCGAGAAAAAGGCAAAAGCAAAGCAAGATGCGGCAGCTGGTACAGGAACTAACCCAAATGCACAGCTAGATAAAGATGCATTTATGAAGTTACTTTTAACAGAGCTTCAGTATCAAGACCCAACAAGTCCTATGGATACTGAAAAGATGCTCACACAAACTAGCCAACTAGCATCACTAGAGATGCAACAAAATACAAACTCAGCTATGAAAGAGCTTGTAAATCAGTTAAAATCAAATGCAAATGCCTACGCCATATCAGCCCTTGGCAAAATGGTCTCAACTGGTTCAAACTCAGTTTTACTAACAGATGAGCAAAAAACTGTAAATTTTGCACTTTATTTTAAATCAGATCTTGCAAATGGTAAGCTTGAAATTAAAAATGCAAATGGAGAGGTCGTTCGTTCAATCGATATAAAAGATCTAAAGTCAGGAGTTCGCAGAATATCTTGGGATGGCAAAGATGATTCTGGAAAACAATTACCAAACGGAGCATATACAGTCTCTGTTAATTACACCGGAAAAGATGGTAATTCATACAAAACTCAAGTAGGTAGCTATCCGGTTGAAGCAGTAAAATTTGTAGATGGTAAAGCCATGATAAAAATCGCAGGCGAATATGTCCCAATGGATAAAATATCTGAATTTTACGAAGGATAAAAGCCATGATGAGAGGTTTTTACAACGGAATTAGTGGCATTAAAACACAAAGCTTTGGCATGGATGTTTGGGCAAATAATATCTCAAATATCAACAACGTAGGTTTTAAAGCTTCAATCCCTGAGTTTAAAAATTTAATCAATCAACATATGGCTTCTGCTGGAAGTGGTCCAACTAACAATCAAGTAGGTCTTGGAGCTACGAAACAAACGACAGCTTTAAAGATGACAAATGGTAGTTTTCAAAATACCGATAATAACTTTGACCTAGCCATAGGCGGTAAAGGCTTTTTTGGTGTCGTTGATAAAAATGGTAGAAACTACTACACAAGAACAGGTAGCTTTGATATAGACGCAGCTGGAAATTTAGTAGATAATAAAGGCAACTTACTTCTTGGTACGTTAACAAGTTTTACTCCAGTCACCCCAAGTGCTAATGCTCTTAGAAAATATGGTCAAACAAAAGGTACCACGCAGGCATTTACAGCAAAAGAAGAAGATCTAAAACTAGGCGATACTGGCTCACAAAAAGGCATAAATTTACCTCATTTTTTATATATGCCAGCCAAGCAAACAAAAAATATAAATTTAAAAGGCAACCTAGACTCAAGCCTTATAACAGATAAGCGAACAACAGCCATTGATGCGGCAAATTTTAACTATACACTCGATAATACAAACAAAACTATCTCACTAAATGGACAAATCCCACTAAGTCAGACAAGATTTGGTGCAAAAGCAGGCGATAGCGTAGTGGTAAAAGTAAAAGACGGTGATGGTAAATTTAGTGAGTTTTCAACCACACTAGAGAGCGATGGCAGCTGGCATATAAACAATAAAAGCCTAAAATTTATGAATTTTGCTAGCTTAGATGTAAAAGCTGAAGTTACATCACTAGTTGAAGTAGCTAATAAAGAAAAACTAAGTTCAGAAATATATAACAGCGATGGTACAAAGAGCTTAGTAACTATAAATTTTACAAAGCAAATCCCTCAAGGTAGCAATCAAACTATCTGGAATGCCACAGCTACGATAACTGATGCTAATGGTGTTGTACAAAATACAGCTATGGGAATACTTACTTTTGATGGTAGCGGCAGGCTTGTTACAAATACATTAACAAGCGTTGGAAACGTGGCTTTAAATTTTCTTGGCGATGGAGATGTAAATGTCTATAATGGCATAACAAGCTCAGCCAATTCAAAAAAAGACTTTATCATAAAAGCAGATGGCTACGCCGAAGGAAATCTCACAAAATATAGCGTTGATGATCGTGGAAATATCATGGCAAATTTTGACAATTCTCGCTCATTTATAGTTGCAAAAATAGCTCTATTTCACTTCCAAAATGAACAAGGAGTATCAAAAGTGGGTGATAATCTCTATGAAGCAACTCCAAATTCAGGTGAGGCATTTTTTTATAGAAATAAAGCTGGTGAGACTATTTATGGCTCACAAATCCTTGCAAATAAACTTGAAATGAGTAATGTCGATCTTGGTCAAGCGCTAAGTGAGGTTATAGTCACGCAAAAGGCTTATGAGGCTAGTGCAAAAAGTATCACAACAAGTGATGAGATGATCCAAACTGCTATTCAGATGAAGAAATAATTTTTATGCTAGTTGATGATTAAAAATTTAAAATGAATGATAATTTTAAGAATAGAGTTTAACTTCGTTTATTAAAAACTCATAAACTCTTTGCTGAACTAAAATTTCTTCCTCACAGCCACTCATCAAGCGACGAAGGTGAGAAAAATCTATCTTTTTGGCATATCTTTTGTGATCTTTTAGGTCTTTATCAATGCTTAAAAGTAGTGCATCAAGTGTGATCCTATCGTTTCTTTTAACTCTTGCTACATACTCTTTAACAGTTTGGATTAAAAAATCTTTTCTGGTTTGGTCATTTTCATAAATTTCATTTGTAATGTCATTTAAAACAAAAAAATCATCTTCGTCTGGGTCAAATTTAGCAGAGATCATAGCGGCAAAAATTTTGGCACGAAATTCTAAAGATTTGTGATGATAGATAAAAAAATCTCTAAAAGCTGATAAAAAACGAAGTTTAAACTTTCCAGACATTACTCTACTTTTTATGAAATTTTGGCTGATTATATACTTTTAAAGCTAAATTTTTAAAAATGTAACTATAAAACTAAATTTAAGTATAGTTTCTGTATGATTGCGAAGCTCCTTCTTAGACCTGTGCAATGCTTTTTATGAGCACCGCTTCAGGGTGGGAACACAGCAGAGCACTTGTATTAAGTGTGTGCCGCAGTCATCTGAGAGGGGGTCTTTCTAAACCAAAATGTTCATTAAAATCATCACAAATTTCTAAAAAATCCACTCCGTCGATCTTAGGTTTTTCACTAAAAAATTTATACATATTATTAAAGCCGTCAGTTAGCTCTTTTGACTTGACACCGTAGCTTATAGAAATTCCAGCTTCGATGTAGGCTGAGAGTTTGTCGCAGTATTTTAGTGCTTTGCCATCAATTGGGTTAAATTTATCCTCATTTACGTTCTCCATAGTCCCTTCGTGGCAGATGATCTTGCGCTCATAAGTTCTATTTTCAAACTCATCTTTTATAAATTTCTCGCCATCTTTTCTGATGCCAAGGATGTAGCTAAACTCATCTTTGATCTTTTCAGGCACAAATGGCAAAATCCTCTCATCAATAAGCCTCATCTCATACTCGCTGATGATCTCATTTAGCCCTTTTACGCCGTATTTTACAGGGCTTATGATATCTCTTGTGAGGCTCTCCGGTAGATCGTGAAATAGTGCACAAAAGAAGTTATTTTCTAAACGTTTTTTGCAAGCTTTTGCTTTGAGTGAGTAAAAGTAGCTTAGTATCGCAACTACTAGCATATGCCCTAAGACCGCAGTTTCAGGGATACGAGGCGTTTGTGCCCAGCGCTTTTGAAACCTTAGCCTGCCACTTAGATCAACAAGGCGGGCTAATTTTTGATTCATAGCGATCTTTCTAACGCCAATTAGCTCATAATAATCCTCCATCTCCTCCTCAACCTTAGCTTTAAGCTCTTCTATATCACTTAAAAACTGGCTCGTTTGATAGACGATAGAAAATTCCCACCTAGTGGCAAGATAGCTAGCTGCTTTTAGAATGAGACGCTCTTTTTCATGCTTTTTATCACTTTTAAAATAACTTTTAAATCTCTCTAAAAACTCCCCATCTTCAATATCTGAAATAAGGCTATCAAGATTACTTAAAACCCAGCTATTTATCTGCTCTTTTTTTGTCTTTTGGATGTGGTGAAAGACGTCTGGACGTATGTCAGTGACTACGACCCTGCTTAAAAACTCAAAAATTCCAGCCTCAATGATATAGTTCATATCGGCGTCTTGCTCTTGTTTTGCTATGAAATAAGCGATGATAAATTTATGAGCCTGCTTATCAAGCTCGACTAAATTTGCCATCTTTGGATAGTCGTTCCAACGTGATATAGATGCTGCTTTAAAGATATGTTCTATAAGCTTAGCACTTATCATCATTTATCCTTTTTGACTACTTTTGGCTTCTTATCATCGGCATAGCTTATCTTTCTAAAGCCCTCTTTGTTTGAGCTTCTTCTTGATTTGTCATCTTTTTTAAATTTATCATCTCTGTTGCCTCTACTGCTACCACGATCGCTTGTACTTCGTCTCTCACGTGGCTTGTCGCTAAAGCTTCTCTCCCTACTTCTTGGAGTAAATTCTTTCTCTTCAACTGGCTTTTTTACCACTAGATCAGAGCTGATCTCAATAACCGTATGGACATTTCCACGTGGGTTAAAGTCACCAACTATCTTCATAAATTTAGGCTCAAGCTTTTTCTCTAAAACAGAGTAAATTTCATTTATACTATCTTCGTGGCTGATGTTGCGGTTCATAAAGCTATTTATGTAAAGCTTTATCGCTTTTAGCTCAACAACTAGCTTATTTGGGATGTACTCAAGATAGATTGTGGCAAAGTCAGGATAACCAGAGCGAGGGCAAAGGCAGCAAAACTCAGGCAGAGTGATCTTTATGACATAGTCCCTTGTTTGCTTATTTTCCCAGACCTCAAGGTCACTCTCTACGTCAAATTCTTTTAAAATTTTCTCGCCATACTTCATCTCTTCGCTCATTTTTTATCCTTTTTTCTTTTAAATATCCAAGTGTTTAACGTCTTTTGCGTGGTCTTGGATGTAGTTTCTTCTTGGCTCGACCTCATCGCCCATAAAGAGATTAAACGTATCAGAAGCGCTTATAGCGTCGTTTATATCGATCTTTAAAAGTCTTCTATTTTCAGGGTTCATCGTAGTCTCCCAAAGCTGCTCAGGGTTCATCTCACCAAGACCTTTATAGCGCTGGATATATGCACCTTTTTTAGCATTTTTCTCTACCTCATCAAGCACATCTATAACGTCACTATGCAAGTCTAGACCGCGCTCTTTTATCTTTTGGCTGATGTAAAGTGCCTCTTCATAAAGTGGATTTGTGAATAAATTTTCATTTACCACAAGCTCTTCTAAGCCGCTTTCAGTTTGCACATAAATTCTAATCTCATCATCACTAACGTAGTGGTTTAGAATGTTGTGACCCTCAGCTTTTAAGAAATCCTTTAAAATTTCAAAAATTTCATTGTAGCTTTTTGAGACGATGTCTGGATTTTCTATCATATAGCGGATCGCTGAAAGGACGTTAAAGCGTTTTTCAAGCTCTTTTAAGACGCTTCTATAAGCTGCAACAATCTTTAAGAAGTCAATCAAATCAGCACTTCCTATACCCTCTATATCAACACCTTCGATACCAGTTTCGATAAGAAATTCGTTTAACGCCTTTTCATCTTTTAGATAAATTTCTTTCTTGCCTTTTTTATAGCGATAAAGTGGCGGCTGAGCTAGGTAGATGTGACCATTTTCTACAACTTTATTTAAAAATCTAAAGAAGAAAGTTAAAAGCAGCGTCTGAATGTGGCTACCATCGACGTCAGCATCGGTCATGATGATGATTTTATGATATCTAAGCTTTTCAGCGTCAAATTCATCTCCGATACCACATCCTAGCGCTGTTATCATATTTTTTATCTCATCAGATTTTAAAATTTTATCCAGTCTTGCCTTTTCAACGTTTAGAATTTTACCTTTAAGTGGCAATATCGCTTGAAAAACCCTATCACGCCCCTGCTTTGCTGAACCGCCCGCAGAGTCGCCCTCCACTAGATATAACTCGCTAATTACTGGATCTTTGCTCTGACAATCAGCTAGTTTGCCAGGGAGCGTGCCTACGCTCATGCTCTCTTTTTTACGAGTTAGATCCCTAGCTTTTTTAGCGGCTTCTCTACCACGAGCTGCCATTAGAGCTTTATCCATTATCGCTCTTGCTTCGATAGGATTTTCTTCAAAATACTTTGTAAGCACATCAAAAACCATCTTTTGAACGATAGGTTTTACATAGCTTGAGCCTAGTTTACCCTTTGTTTGTCCCTCAAACTGCGGCTCTGGCACTTTTACACTAACAACTGCGATAAGTCCCTCGCGGATATCTTCGCCAGTTATCTTTGTATCTTTTTCACGTGCAGCAGCATTTGCTTGAACGTAGTTTGTGATAACTCTTGTAAGACCTGCTCTAAAGCCAGCCTCGTGCGTACCGCCATCTGGAGTTTTGATGTTATTTACAAAGCTTAGTAAATTTTCACTATAAGTGTCGTTGTAAAGCAGGGCAAAATCAACCATAACATCATCTTCGCCGCCGCTAAATGAGACCGCTTTGCTGACAGCATTTGCCTTGTTCATATCAGTTACAAAGCTCTCAAGTCCGCCCTCAAAATGAAAGCTCTCGCTTCTGCCATTTCTTTGATCTTTGAAATTTATAGTTATCTTTGGATTTAGATAGGCTAGCTCGCGAAATCTTTTTACT
This sequence comes from Campylobacter concisus, assembly GCF_015229955.1. Classification (NCBI taxonomy): domain Bacteria; kingdom Pseudomonadati; phylum Campylobacterota; class Epsilonproteobacteria; order Campylobacterales; family Campylobacteraceae; genus Campylobacter; species Campylobacter concisus. The sequence continues at coordinate 164,043 of NZ_JAAKYZ010000002.1, read as the reverse complement.
AAAATTTCATCATCAAATTCAGTCACTTCAAATATACTATCATCTGGCCAAAACTCGACTTGCGTGCCTGTGCGATTTGTAGTTTTTATCACTTGAAGATCGCTTTGTGGGATACCTTTTGCAAATTCTTGTCTGTGAAGTTTGCCATCACGTTTGATATTTACGACTAGCTTTTTAGAAAGGGCATTTACTACAGATACACCAACGCCGTGAAGACCGCCTGAGACCTTATAAGTGTCCTTGTCAAATTTACCACCAGCGTGAAGAACAGTTAGAACAACAGTCGCAGCTGAAATTTTCTCAGTTGGGTGCATATCTACTGGGATACCACGGCCATTATCGCTAATGATCGCTGAGCCCTCACGTGTAAGCTCAACGTCTATCGTATCGCAGTATCCTGCCATCGCTTCGTCGATAGAGTTATCAACGACTTCGTAGATCATATGGTGAAGACCACTTATGTTAGTATCACCTATATACATGCCCGGGCGCTTCCTGACCGCCTCAAGCCCTTTTAGTACTTTAATATTTTCTGCGCCGTAATTATTTTCCATAATCTTGCCTTATCTTATAAATTTATCGGCATTATTACTGTTGTTAATTCTTTTGAATTTACAACAAATGCTAGTGAGCTTTCATTAAATCCAAGCTCAAAATTTTCATCCTCGATGCTACTTAAAAAGTCAAGTAGATATCTATTTTTTATACCTATGAAAAATTCATCTCCAAGCTCTAAACCAGTTTGATAATCTATCGTAGTTTTTGCTTCAGAATTATCTTCTATAATACTTTCAAATGTTATATTATCTTTCGCAAAAGATATTTTCATTGTATCACTTAGCATTGAGATAGTTTTTATACCCTCTATCATCTTATCTCTACTTAATTGAAGTCTTTTTCTAACCTCTTTTGGTATGACACGCTCGTAATCTGGAAATTTGCCATTTATAAGTTTTGTGAAAAATTCAAAATTTTGACTTTGAGCGATTAAGATATTTTCATCATAGTAAATTTCTATCTTGTCAAAAAATAGTTTTTGTATTTCATTGATAGCTTTTTTAGGGATTATAAGTGAAAATTCTTTTTCAGTTGGTGTTTGAAATCTAAATACGCTAAGTCTTCTTGTATCAGTACCAACGATATTTATAAAGTCTTTTTTAATATCAAGAAAAGCACCATTTAGTTCAAATTTTGGGTTATTACTATCAATACTTGGTAAAATTTTCTTTAAACTTCTTCCTAACATAACAGCGTCAACGTCAAATTTTGATTTACTCTCAATCGTTGGAAATTCTGGAAAATCTTCAAATTTATACATTGGAAGTTTGTATTTTGAGTTTTTTTGTTTTATATAAAGATAGTTATTTACAGTTTCTAACATAACTTCTTCGTCTTTTAGACTTTTTATAATGTCAAGTAGTTTTTTACCATTTGCAGTTGCATAACCTTCATCTACGATTTTTACGTTACTTAGCTTATATGCTAGACCTATTTCATGATCAGTTGCTTTTATATTTAAAACACCATCTTTTGCTGAGATATAAATGTGAGAAGTTATAGCACTAAGATCTCTTTTTTCAAGATATGGATTTGTATTTGTTACTATGCTTTCAAGCATATTTTTGTTTATTAAAACCTTCATTAAAAACTTCCTTCTATTTTTAAATTTAATTTTTTTGTTTTAGTAGGTGATGTTAAAAAGTGAAAAGTGCTTTTAAACATCGTAATAAAGCTATTTGAAATGTGAAAAATTATATTTTCTTTTTCACATTTATTCACAAATTTCATATTGTATTTTATCCTTTTGTCAAAATTTTGTTTTTTAATTCAGTAACTTTTAGACTAAAAATTTCATTAGTTTGTATTAGCTCATTTATCTTTTTAATATTATGACTAACGGCACTGTGATCTTTCATACCAAAATAGTTTGCAATTTGTGGCATTGAGTTTGTTGTAAGCATCTTTGCAAGATATATGATGATGCGTCTTGCTTCTACGATATTTGTAACTCTTGATTTGCTTTTTATATCACTTTGTTTGATATTTAGCTCTTTACTAACTATTTCAACGATAGTATCGAAATTTATATTTTCACGTTTTTCTTTAATCAAATCTTTTAATATACTTTTTGCAAGATCAAGTGTGATCTCTTCTTTCATAAGAGTTTTAAATACGTTTAAATTTATGATAGCTCCCTCGATCTCACGGATATTATCTCCCATATTTGTAGCTATGTAGTTTATGACCTCTTTATTTAGATCGATTTTATCAAACTCGCATTTTTTGATGATGATAGCTATCTTTGTATCAAGTTCAGGTGGCGTAATATCAGCCATAAAAGCCTTATCAAATCTTGAAATCATCCTATCCTCAAAGCCTTTTAGTGTCTTTGGAGGTCGATCTGAAGTCATAACTATTTGACCATTTTTTGCTAAAAGTTCATTATATGTGTTGAAAAATTCCTCTTGGATTTTATCAGTTTTACCAAGAAACTGTACATCGTCTATTAGTAAAACATCGCAGTTTCTATATTTTTCACGAAATTTTGGCATTGAGTGGTTATTTATGTGACTGGTAAAATCTATCATAAATTGTTCGCTAGTTACACAAATAACGGTTTTTCCTTTATTTAGGCAGTGATTTCCGACTGACTGGAGTAAGTGAGTCTTACCAAGTCCCGTAGTCCCGTAGATAAAAAGTGGATTGTAAAGTACACCAGGTTTTTCAGCGGCTGCTTTTGCGCTTAAAAATGCGTATTGATTTGAAGCTCCACAAACAAAATTTTCAAATGTGTAGCTTGGATTTAAAATGCTACTTTGTGTTTTTATCTGCTTAACATTTATTTGATTTTGTTTTGATACCTTGCTACTTTTAGTAGATGAAATTTCTATATTTGGTTTTATGCCTGTTCTAACTTCATATAGATGAGCGATTTTATCAGCATATCTTGTATTTATAAATTTAGCCATCAACTCATTTGGTGCAGTAAATACGATAATGTGATCGTCTGAAGCCTTTTCGTTAAATTTTAATTGCTTGATATAACTTTGGTATTCTTCAGGTGAAATTTGTGTTGAAAGATTTTCTAAAATTTCGTCCGCTATCAAATTTTTATGCCTTAAATTTCGAGAATTTTTATAGTGATACTATCTTAATTTTAATAAAACCTTTGTTAAACTCCGACAAACTTTTTCACATCGTGAAAAAGTCGTGAAAAAGTATTGAAAAGATAGTGATGAAAATTTTAGGAATCGACCCAGGTACGAAGAATTGCGGTTATGCAATACTTGAAAAAAATAAATTGAAAACTACTCTTCTTGAAGCAGGACTCATAAAAATAAAACCAAACACACTTCAATATCAGATTACCGAACTTTGCGAGGGGCTTGACTTGATTTTTAAAAATCATAAATTCGACGAGGTCGCGATTGAAGATATATTTTTTGCTTACAATCCAAAAACGGTTTTAAAGCTCGCTCAGTTTCGAGGAGCACTTAGCCTTAAAATTTTACAGCTTCATGGTGATTTTGCCGAGTATACGCCGCTTCAGGTGAAAAAAACTGTCACTGGCAAGGCCAAAGCTGATAAAGAGCAAGTGGCATTTATGGTGAAGAAAATTTTAGGAATAAATAAAGATATAAAACCGCTTGATATCACTGATGCAATCGCAATCGCACTAACTCATGCAAATAATTTAAGAATAAGCTAAATTTGATAGGAAAAAGATGGCAATAGTAAAAGCATTATTAATTGGCGAGGTGAAAAATTATGGCTCGCAAAGTGCGACTGATAAGCTAAATTTACCTTGGAGCTCAGCTATTTTTAAAGTAGCTCAAAATGATGAAATTTTCGCAAATGAACTTGGCTTTGAGGGTGATAGCGTCGCTGATACAAAGCACCATGGCGGCCCTGAAAAGGCAGTTTTTGCAAATTCATTTGCAAATTACGCCGATTGGGAGAGTTTTTTAGGATTGAAAAATATGGCTTATGGAGCTATGGGTGAGAATTTATGCATTGACGGTCTTGATGAGAGTAGCGTCTGTATAGGTGATATCCATAAAATAGGCTCACTAGTCCTTCAAGTCTCGCAGCCTAGAAAGCCTTGCTTTAAGCTCTCGAAAAGATGGGGTAATGAAAATATGGCTACTCATATCTTTGAAACTGGCCTTACTGGCTGGTATTACCGCGTCATAACACCAGGATCGTGCAAAGTGGGCGACGTGATAGAAGTTATAGAAAAAGATCCAGTTCATATGAGCATTTTAGAAGTAAATAGACTTTTTTGCGCTCCAAATAAAAATTTAAATTTACTAGAGAAATTTAACTCTCTTACTACTCTTCCAAAAAGTTGGTATAGTGACATGGAAAGACGTATTCAAGGTATTTATAGCACAGAATATATGAGAAATTTATAATAGTAAGTAAAATTTTTATTATTTTAATACCCACAAATACTCAAATATTACAAGGCTTATGTAAAATTTTGCATGAGCCTTTAAATTTTAAACATTTTTTACGCTAGAATTACCAAAAATTTAAAGGAGAAGATATGCCATTACTTGATAGTTTTTGTGTAGATCACGTAAAAATGCAAGCCCCAGGAGTAAGACTAGCAAAAAGTATGAAAACGCCAAAGGGTGATGATATAAGTGTTTTTGACTTGAGATTTTGCAAGCCAAATGAAGAAATTTTGCCTGAGAAAGGCACTCACACTTTAGAGCACCTATTTGCTGGCTTTATGAGAAACCATCTAAACGGCAACGGCGTGGAGATCATAGATATCTCGCCGATGGGTTGCAGGACTGGCTTTTATATGAGCGTGATTGGTACGCCTAGCGAAGAAACAGTAAAAAAAGCATGGCTTGCCTCTATGAAAGATATCTTAGAGGTTAAAGATCAAGATAAAATTCCAGAGCTAAATAAATTTCAATGCGGTACTTACAAGATGCACTCACTTGATGAAGCACACGCCATAGCAAACAAAATTTTAGCACAAGGTCTAGTCATCATAAACAACGAAGAGATCAAGCTCGATCTTGACGCTATGGGACTAAAAAAGCACTGATTTGAAGCCAGCTAAACAAGAAAATCAAGCCTATCTAAAAGAGCAAATTTTAACCTATCTTGGCAATAAACGCTCTCTTTTAGGCTTTATAGATCTAGGCGTAAAATACGCAAAAGACGAGCTTAAAAAAGAGAAACTTAGCTGCTGCGACCTCTTTAGTGGAAGTGGCGTGGTGGCTAGGTTTTTAAAGCAAAATAGCGAATTTTTAGTTGCAAACGACTTGGAGCTTTATAGCTTCATCACAAACTCATGCTATCTGCAAAACGCCACAAACGAGCTAATAAATGAGATAAATTTTTGGCAAAAAAAGCTTGAAAAAGAGATAGAAGATAACCTTTCTGAAGGCTTTATAACAAAACTTTACGCTCCAAAAGATGATGAAAATATCGCTTTTGGCGAGCGGGTCTTTTACACTAGAAAAAATGCTATGTTCATTGACACCGCAAGAAGGCTCATAGATGAGCTAATGCCAGCTGAAATGAGAAAATTTTTCATAGCTCCACTTCTTTATAATGCAAGTGTGCATGCAAATACAAGTGGAATTTTTAAAGGTTTTCATAAAAATAAAGAGGGCATCGGTCAGTTTGGCGGCAGGGGGCAAAACGCCATCTCAAGGATCACTTCTGATATAAATTTGACTAAGCCAATTTTCTCAAATTTTAACGTGCCTTTTGAGGTCTATCAAAAGGACGCAAATTTACTAGCAAAAGAGCTTGATAGGCTTGATCTGGTCTATCTTGATCCACCTTATAACCAGCACCCATATGGCTCAAACTACTTCATGCTAAATCTCATTGCAAGCTACGAGGAACCAAGTAAAATTTCAAAAGTTTCAGGCATAGCAAAGGACTGGAACAGATCAGTTTTTAATAAAAAATCATCAGCGAGCGAGGCATTTTTTGAGTTGATAGCAAATTTAAAGGTAAAATTTGTACTTATTTCGTTTAACTCAGAGGGCTTTATCAACCAAGATGAATTTGATCAAAACCTAAATAAAATGGGCAAAGTTCATCTACTTCGCCAAAAGTATAACGCCTACCGCGGTAGCAGAAATTTAAAAGCTAGAAACATCCACGTAGACGAACTTCTTTACGTTTTAAAAAAGTAAATTTAGCGCTCGTTTCATCACTTCTAAATCACAAACCAAACTAATATAAATGCTAGTTTTGCTCATCTTCTGGCAAGCACTTTTCAAAGATAAATTTATGCTCTTCAGGTAAGGCATCGTAGATAGCATTTGCTAAATTTCTTATCTCCCAAAGGGCTGATTTTGAGCTTCTTAAAGAGATGAAATTTTGCAAGCTTCTAGCGTTTATACTCCATGTAAGCTCAGTTTTATAGCACTCTGGCAAGCAGTATTTGACGATGTCAAGGCTTTTTGTAGTTGAGGCTAAAATTTCACGTAAGTTTTCAAGTGCTTTTATGCTTGCGTTATCGACTAGCTCGTCATTTGTTAGCACGATAAATTTAGCTGCACGCTCAAACTGCTCTACTTCAAATTTTTCCTCTTTTTTTAGCTCTTTTAGCGTGTAGCGGGTTGATTTGACGCTTAGACTTGCCAAGCGGTGACGAGCTAGCTCTTGAAGTAGCGCACGAGAGATACCTTGGATGTAGAAGTTGTAGTATAGGTGCTCTAAGGTCGAGGCGTGTTTAAATTTATTGCCTACTCTATCTATTAGCTCAACATCTTTTTCACCACCGTTGTCGCCTTTTTCAAAGCTTTGCCAGCATGTGCGGATCGCGTGAGAGCAGATATTTAGTGGAGTGTGATTTAGTAGTGTTACTTGCATTTTTTCTCTTTTGTAAAATTTTTTAACATTTTACAAAAAGAAGGCTGATTTTATTTGTAAATTTAAAGCATAAATTTCAAAGGGAGACAAACGCTCCCTTTTGTAAAAGTCTTAGTTATTATTGTTTTAATTGAAGAAGTGTATTTAGCATCTCATCACTTGTTGTGATCGTTTTTGAGTTTGCTTGGAAACCTCTTTGGATAACAATAAGATCTGTTAGCGCACGGCTTAGATCGACGTTACTAGCTTCAAGTTTTGAAGCTGCGATCGTTCCCTTATCGCCTGTGCCAGCTGCACCGATGACTGCTTCGCCTGAGTTTGCAGTTTGTGAAAAGACATTTCCGCCCTCGCTTTGAAGACCTTCGTTGTTTGTAAAGGTAGCAAGTGCTACTTTAGCTAAGCCAAAGCTTTGACCATTTGAAAATGAGCCTATTATCGTTCCGGTCTCATCTATTTTTATGCCGTTTAATGTGCCGCCTGTGTAGCCATCTTGTGAGATTGACTCAGTTGATGAGTCTTTATCAAAGCTTGTTAAGCCGTTAAAATCAGTTCCAAGACCAAAATTTAGACTAATGTTTTGGCCACTTTGTGAGCCGTTGTTAGCTGAAAATGTTATCGTTGCTGGGTGGAAACTTGCAAGTGAGCCATTTGCGTTAAATCTAGCTGTTCCAGTTATAACATTATCCGGGCCTTCACCTGTGTAGTTTATCTTAGCTGGCTCTGGTACTTGTATAACCATGCTCCACTCAGTTCCACCATCTGTTGTAGTGCCTGTCTTTGTCCATTTGATACTAACTGTGTGTTTTGAGCCAAGTGAGTCAAAAATTTCTGCCGTTGAGCCGTGGCTTGACATCATCATCTTTCCACTTGCTCTTAGTGCTTGACCCGGGCTTAGTGCGCCATCAAGTGCTTTCATAATAGTTGTAAGTCTAACATTTTCATTTACAGCTGAATTATTTGTACCTTGAGCTGGTTTTGTAAGAGCAGTTGTTGTCATATAAAGTGCATGATCTGCTACTTCATTTGATGGATTTTCTAGTTGAAATTGACCTAGTTTATTTACAGTGATCTTTACACCATCATTTGTATCATCACCTGCAAGTGCTTGAAGTGCTGCGATACCAGCTGCATGAGCATCATCTGGCGTATGACCTAAAGCTATTTCATTGTTGTAAGCAGTATTATAATCTGTTTGATATGGATTTCCAGCCAAAGCTGCTCCACCAGTTCCAGGTGCTATTCTATGTGCTGCGGTTGCTAGTTTCGCCGCATCAAGTGCATCTGAGTTTGCTCTTATTTGGCCGTCGCCGTTGTAGTCAACGTGGTTTCTAGCATCTTCTTGCATAGCAGCGCGAAGATCTTCTGTTGTTGTTACTTGTCTTGCGATTTTATCGTTATTTGGATGAACGGCTGTTGTTTGTGAGCTTGTATAGACATATTGATAAGCTGTGATGATATCTTTATCAGCTAAACCAGTAACAGTATTGCCACCATTTATTTTTAGATGGATATTTTTTGTCTCTTCAGTAGTGCCTGAGTTATTTCTATTTATAAGTGTTAGTTTATTACCTTCTGAAATTTCAGCTCTAACACCAGTTTTATTATACTGAGCATTGATCGCAGCTGCAACATCACTGATACTTGATATTGCATTATCTTGAGATTTTATAGTAGTACCATTTATTGTGATATTAAGTGTTGCTTTTGGATTTATCTGTCCGATACTTTGTGGCAATCCACTTCCTACTGTAAATTTTTCAGTTTTAGCATTTGCATAGCTAACCCAGATACCTTGTCCGTCTCTTAAAGCAAGGCCATTTCCAAGCTCGTCAAATGTAACACCAAGATCGACGCCACGCTCTGTTAAATTTTGCTCTTTTTTCGAGTTTGTATAAAACTGATCGTTATTTACATCATTTTCATTGTGGACTTCATTTGCATTTAAAATTCCGTCATTGTTATAGTCACGTCCGCCAGCAACAGAGTCTAGTGAATAAATAGGTGTGCTTCTTTGTCCTATGGTATTGCCTGAGTCAAGGTTGCCTTTTATCTTTACTTCTGTTGTCGCTCTTGCTGGAGTAGTAAGACCCTCTTTGATCACAATATTTTTTATCGGTCCAGTTGAGTCGATAGTGCCAGTCTCTTCATCTCTTGTCCAGCCTTGAACGATATAGCCACTATTGTTTACAAAATTTCCAGCTTTATCACGGACAAAGTCACCATTTCTTGTATAGTATCTTGTTGTTCCACCATCTGGAGATACGACGAAGAAACCATTTCCTTGAAGTGCAAGGTCTGTTTGCTTATCAGTAGATGTTAGTGTGCCTTGTGAGAAAATTCTCGTAGTTGAGTTTATAGTCGTTCCTAGACCTATTTGCATAGCATTTTGACCGCCTAGCTGACCTTGTGGAGCTGTAGCGACTCTTGGAGTTTGGCTTAGTATATCAGCAAAATTTGCACGGTTGTATTTATAACCATAAGTATTAACGTTTGCGATATTGTTGCCTTCTACGTCCATGGCTATCTGGTGGGCTTGTAGGCCTGAAACACCAGACCAAAGTGATCTCATCATTGACTTATCCTTTTTGCATTTTAAATTTTTATATTTTTTAAAAGCAAAAGACGTTCCAAAATTTATATTGATAAAAAGTAGAAAAAATAAAAAGAATTTTGGCGTAATTAACGCCAAAATTTATCCAAGTATCATAGCTCCAACTATGCCACCGATGATAAGTGGGATATTGAAAAATACAAATGTAGGTACACAAGTATCATATATGTGGTTGTGCTCACCATCAGCATTTAGACCGCTTGTTGGCCCAAGTGTGCTATCACTTGCAGGACTTCCAGCATCTCCTAGAGCCGCAGCTATACCAACTAACAAGATGATGGCTGGTACGCCAAAACCAAGACTAACGCATAGTGGCACATAGATAGAAGCTAAAATAGGGATCGTACCAAAGCTAGTGCCTATACCCATTGTTACAAGTAGACCAATAAGAAGCATCAAAAATGCTCCGCCTATCTTGCCGCCAGATACTAAGCTAGCGTATTTTACAAGCTCGTCTATGCCACCACTCTCTCTTAAGATAGTGCCATAACCTGCAGCAACTAGCATGATAAAAGCGATAAATCCCATCATAGCAAGGCCGTTATCCATGATCTTATCTACTTTTTTATACTCTATACCGCCAAAAACGACCATAACCAAAAGTCCAAGTAGTGCGCCAAGAGGTAGCAGCTCAGTATAAATTTGCACACCAAAAGCTACAACTGCACCAGCTAAAACCGCCCACTCCTTTTTAGTCATCTCAAGGCTTTTTGCGCGCTCGATCTCATCAAGCTCTTCTTTTTCAAATTTTGAAGTTTTATAAACTCTTTTTTTACCATAAAAAAGTATGGCAAGGATAAGTCCGATAAGCATAGAAGCGCCACCTATCCACATAACAGAAGAGATATCAGAGATAGATGTGGTTATGCCGTTATTTGCTAACTCTTTTTTTAAGATATTGTGAAAAAGCAGACCAAAGCCAACGCTAAGGCTTACATAAGGTGCTTGAAGACCAAATGTCAAAGCACAAGCCACGGCACGTCTATCTATTCCCATTTTGTTCATAATAGCAAGAAGTGGCGGGATCAAAATAGGTATAAAAGCTATGTGAACTGGGATTAAATTTTGAGATAAGCAGGCTATAAATGCAATAGTTAGTATAAAAATCACTTTATTTGAGCTAAGGAATTTACTCAAAGCATTTATCAAGATAGCAGTTAAATTTGTATTTGCGATGGCGGCTGCTAAAGCACCAAGCAAAATATAACTAAGCGATGTTTCAAGATTGCCTTGCATACCGCTTATGAGGCTTTGTGTAGTCTCTTTTAGGGCTGTAAAGAGGCTATCGATCCCACCTGCAATGCCACTTTCAAATCCACTAAATCCATGCTTATACATTACTCCCGCAACAAGAGCAGAGATAAGGATAGAAAGCAAGATGTTAAAACGCAATAGACAAAGTATCGTCATTACCAAAATGCTAAAAACAACAGGATTAAATACAAGCATGAGCGTCCTTTTTGTGAGTGTTGAGAGATTATACAAATGTGTGGCTTATTAAATTTTAAAAAGAGTGGCTTAAGTGGGCTTGTGTTAAGATTTTGAGTAAATTTTAAAAGGAAAAAACGATGGATTTAGAGAAAATTTATAAAGAGGCTGGGGCATATTTAGAGGGGCATTTTTTGCTAAGCAGTGGCAATCACTCGCAGTTTTATCTCCAAAGCGCAAAGGTGCTTGAAGACCCAGCTTTGGCTGGAAAGCTAGCTGACGAGCTTGCTCGTGTGATAGAGAAATTTGGCATTAGATTTGATAGCGTTTGCTCGCCTGCACTTGGAGGAATTTTAGCTGGCTATGAGCTAGCTCGCGCAGCAAAGAAGCGATTTATATTTACAGAGCGAGTTGAAAAGGTAATGAGTCTTAGGCGTGGTTTTGAGGTAAAAAAGGGTGAGAAATTTATCGTTTGTGAGGATATCATCACGACTGGCGGCTCGGCACTTGAAGCAGCACAAGTGATAGAGAGCCTTGGCGGCGAGGTAGTTGGCTTTGCAGCGCTTGCAAACCGTGGCTTTTGTAAGGTTACAAATTTAGATAATGAAGCTAAGCCAAATGCTAAACTGCCAAGCGATAAGCCGTTTTTTGCTTTAGGAAATTTTGAGTTTGAAATTTATGAGCCTGAGCATTGCCCACTTTGTAAAAATGGAAGCAAAGCGATCAAACCCGGAAGCAGAGGTAACTAAAATTTATACTATAAATATAGCTATCTTTCTTTTTTAAAATTGATCGATAGCTAAAATTTTTAGAAAAATCCAAAAATAGTACTCATAGAAAAATTTTAATCAATACTTCAAATCACTTCAACAAAAATTTATAGTTTAATTTTTAAAAGTAATATGTCTTTTATATTGGTATGAATTATTTTTTAGATAATCTTATTTTTTAAGCTACCAAGTGATAATATCTGCTCAAAAAGCGAGATGAAGCTATGCAAGAATATGATATTTTAGACGTTTTATCAAACAAAAAGGTCCTTTGCCTTGAAGATGAAGAGGCGATTTTAAAAAATATTTGTGCTTCTTTGGAACTATTTTTTGCCGAAGTAAATGGCGTAACAGATGGCTATGATGCACTTGAGCTAGCGATGAGCGATGCTTATGATGTTTTGGTGCTTGATATAAGCGTGCCAAATATCGATGGCCTAGAGATCGCTAAAAAAGTAAGAACCATAAATCAAAAAATTCCTATTGTGATCTTATCAAGCCACGTCGAGCAAGAGTATTTATGGAGAGCGGTTGAGCTAAAGATCACAAGATATCTTGCAAAGCCATATGATAAAAAGTCATTTATAAAAGCCCTAGAAGACGTTGCTTTAGAGCTTGTTGGACGCAAGCCGACTCTTAGGCTAAATGATGAAGTAGAATACGATTTTGGCAAAAAAGTACTTTATATAAATGGCGAAATTTCTCATCTAAGTAAGAGTGAAAGTAGGCTTTTAGAGTATTTTTTAAACAACAAAAATCAAACTATAACTTATGAACAAATTTTTGATTATATTTGGGAGTATGAGCAGCCAAGCAAAGAGGCGATAAAGACGATCGTAAAAGAGCTTAGAAGGAAGCTTGGCAAAGATGTGATTAAAAATTTATACGGTGTAGGTTACCTTTGTGAAATATAAATTTCAGCTAATCGTTAGTGTTTTTATCTTTGTTTATCTCTTAATATCCGCACTTGTTTTAAATTTTTATAATAATCTTGCAATGAAAGATGCCAAAAAAGAGGCTTATTATGTGCTTGAGAGTATAAATTCTGTAAGAGAGTACATTGCAGGCGTTCAGCGTCCGCTAATAGAGCAGCTAAAGCGTGACGGCATTATAAAAGAGGATTTTTTTGACGAGAGATTGCTCTCATCTTCATATATAAGCCGTGAAATTTATAATATCCAAAAGAAAAAATACAATCTTGACTTTGACTACAAACTAGTCGCCATGGCGCCTTTAAACAAAGCTCATGAGCCAAATGAATTTGAAGCGCAGGTGTTAAGAGGCTTTAAAGAGAATAAATTTAGTGAGTTTTCAAAGATTATAAAAGATGAAAATGGCTCACAATTTTTTGTAGGGCTTCCTATAAGAAGTCAAAATACATCTTGCCTAGCCTGTCACAATAGCGAAAGTGCTCCAAAACAGATGTTAGATCGTTATGAAATTTCAAATGGAAAAATTTCTGAAGCAAGTGAGATGATGGCAATGCTATCTTTTAAAATCCCACTACGTGCCATTTTTTCTTACCATTTAAAAGAGGTTGTCATCATAATGGGCGCGATAGCCTTTGTGTTTGGGATATTTTTGCTACTTGTTTATAAGATGCATAGGCGTGGCGAAGAGAGCAAAAGACAGACTGAACAGCTAATGATACATCAAAGCCGCCTAGCCTCAATGGGCGAGATGATAGGCAATATCTCACATCAGTGGAAGCAGCCTTTAGCTCAAATCAGCTCAGCTTTAATAAATTTAGAACTCTATCAGGAGCGAAAAAAGCTTGATGAAGCAAAAATTTATGAGTTTATAGAAGAGACTAGCAAACAGATAAATTTCATGTCTGAAACGGTTGATGATTTTAAAAACTTTTTTAAGCCAAATACTTTAAAAAGGGAGTTTAGCGTAGAGGAAGTGATAAATCAGACTATAAAAATTCTAAACGCCTCACTTAAGAAATATCAAATCGAAATAGAGATCGATATAAGAGAAAATTTTACGATTTTTGCAAATTTTAATGAAATAATTCAAATTTTAATAAATATTATAAATAATGCAAAAGATGCATTTAAACAAAGCTATGTAAAGCCAAGAGTAATAAAAATTTATACTTTTATAAAAGATAATCGTAAAAATTTATGCGTGCAAAATAATGCAGGAGCGATAAAGGCTTCGTTTTTAAAGGTTATCTTTGAGCCACACTTTAGCACAAAAGAGTCTGGTAGCGGGCTTGGTTTATATATGAGCCGGTTAATCGCTAGTAAAAATAACGCTCTAATCTTTGCTAGAAATGTAGATGAAAATAGTATTACATTTACAATTAGTTTCGAAAATTTATAATTTATTAAAATTCCCCCTTTTCTGCCCTTTTTTGGTGTTAGTATTATCAGTATGAAATCATTTTGATTTTAGGATAAAAAATTTAAAGGAGGGCACATGAGAAATCTACAAAAAGCCTTAGCTGGTTTGCTCATGGGTGTTAGCATCTTCGCTTCACAAGCCTGTTGCGAAGAGCATAATATGCAGATGTCCGATAAAGCACGTGATGTTATCGCAAATCCTAAAGGCACACTGCAAAGTAGAGGTGTTATCTCCTTGCAAGACTACGTTGTAGAAGAGCAAGAGATGTATAACTGGTTATTTAAAAACCACCCTATTTTTACAAAGTATGGTGGTAAAACCGTCGGTAAAATGGTCGTTCACGACCGTGGCTTAGAGTGGCTTGCCGAGGGACATGGCTTTGATATGTCAAAGCTTAGTAAAAGAGATGGCGGTAAGGGCTATAGCTCTATGATGTATAGAATTCCAGCCACTTCATCGCTTCAGTTTCCTAATAAATTTGTAGGACCAGAAAAGTGCGGTGAGTGTCACCCAGCTCAGTATGAAGTGTGGAGCAGATCTCGCCACGCAACTACTATGCGTTTCCCTGGTGAGCACCCAGAGGTTAATAACAACCTAACTGAGCCAGTATTTGACAAAGATACTGCTTCTATCCTTCCAAAAGGTATTACTCCAGATGTTATCTACGCAACCGTTGGTCACTTAAGAACCAAAATGGGCTACGTTGATGCGTGGCTACTTCGTGGTACTTACTACGTTGAGGGCGGTTTGCTAAGAGATGGTACAGGTCAGATCGTAGCTGGTGGTAACCAATGGCAAAGAACATGGGCGTTAAATTTAGACGACGCAACTGTTAAGAAAATCAAAGAGCTTGTCCCAGAATTTCCTGGCACTCTTGAAGAGTATGGCGACAATGGCGGATATGTCAGAGGTCTAGCTTCATACGCTGCAAAACACAAAAAGTCAATGTTCTTCCAAGCAAACTCATCATATTGTGAAGTTTGTCACCCAGTTAAATTTGATTTCAAATCAAAAGCAGAATTTTACGCAGCACTTGGTAATGCCAAAGAGCTTCAAAAACACACTATCTCAAAAGGCGTAAGCTGTGAGGAGTGCCACGGAGCTGGCGGTCACCTTGATGGGGCTACAAATTTTAGAACATCAAACTGCGAACGTTGCCACCAAAGGTTTAACTTTAGTCCAGATCTAGCTCGTGCTAATCCGCTTAATAACGGTAAGCTTGATCTTTCTTTAAGCTCTAAATTTAAATCAATGGGACCAGGATGTGGTTCTGAAGGTTCTCAATCATACTTTACAGCTCACTACGACAAAGGTATGAGATGTGTTACTTGCCACGATCCACACGATAACACAGGTCCAGTTGTAGGTGATAAGAGTGTAACAGGTATGAACTATAACTCAGAGCAAGGTTATCTAAGCTCATTCTATACTAAACCAAAGATTAGAAAAGAGTGTAAAGATTGCCACGAAACTCAAGCATATATCGCATCTAAAGCAGATACTCACAAAGATAACACTTGTGCATCTTGCCACATGCCATTTATGATGAGTTGTGAGAATTTCTATGCTGTTCAGTTCCAAGACAACGCTGGCTTTGATACTCAAAGAAGATCTCATATCTGGAAGATCATGGTTGATCCAAAAGAGAAATCTCTAGTACCAGGCGATGCTGCTAAAGGTCCAAGAGATGCTAAAGATTGGCACTTTGAGAGAGATAAAAACGGCCATAACTACGTTGACTTGATGTGGGCATGCGCTAGAACATCTTGGGCTGATAAAGATATGAAAGATACCAAAGGCTGCCACAGCCCAGTACTATCTGAGCTAAAACCAACACTTCACTTCAAAAACCAAAAACAAGTTTATGATGAAGTTATGGGATGGCAAACTCCAGTTAAGAATGAATTCTCTGAAGTTAAGATTGGTATTGAAGGGCTTTACTCACTACTTGAGACTAAAAAACTTGATGCAAGTGATAAAGTAAGAGTTTATGAGCTTATCCAAAATGCTCAAGAGATCATCGATATGGTTGAAAAAGATGGTTCGTGGGGTATGCACGGATTTAAATTTACTAAACAAAAACTCGATGCATCAAAAGAGTATATAAAAGAAGCTCAAAGAATTTTGAATAAAAATTTATAGCATTTAGGGGCTAGTTTTAGCCCCTTTAATCTTAAGGGTCCGATATGAAAAATAAGGTTTTAAAATTTACGCTACTTCTTAGCTTAAGTGCTTCTGGCTTGCTTGCAAATGTAGATTCAAATGAGTCTTATGCTATGGGAGCAACAAGTGGTGGATATGTTTTAAAAGGGTTACTTGAACAAAAACAAATAGGCATTAGCTACGATGCTGAGGCCGTTATCAAAGGTTTTAGTGATGCACTAAAAGGAGAGCTAAAACTAAGCGATGATGAGATAGCAAAGCTACTAAACAAAAGAGCCGAAAATTTAGACAAGATAGTAAAAGAAAAAGAAGCCGCCATACTTAAAGAGAATTTAAAGCAAGGCAAGGCTTTTATGGATAAAAATGCAAAAAATAAAAATGTAAAAACGACAAAATCAAAATTGCAATATGAAATTTTAAAATCAAGCAAAAAGGGAGCGACTCCAAAACAAGAGAGTATCATCATAGCAAACTACAAAGCTAGCTTTATCGATGGTAAGGTCTTTGATGAGACAAAAGAGGCTCCAGCTCATCTTTCTATGCTAAATTTGATCCCAGGTCTTGAAGAGGGCTTAATGCTCATGAAAGAGGGCGATAAGTTTAAATTTGTTATCCCGCCAGAACTTGCGTATGGCAATAGCGGCATGGAGGGCATACCTGGAGGCGAGACTATTGTTTTTGAGATAGAGCTTGTTAAGGTCTTAAAGCCAGGTGAATTAGCCGAGGCTGCAAAGAAAATTCATGAAAAAGAACTAAATGAGGGCATTAAAAAGCCTCATTAAGATATAAAATGGAGTTAAAAATGCAAAATCAAAAAAATAGAAGAGCCTTTTTAAAAAGCATGGTAGTTGTGGCTGCTGGTGCTGGTGCGGCAAGTAGTGGTTTTGCTTTTAAGAGTGAAGAAAGTGTAAAAAAACCACACTTTGGTATGATATTTGACCAAAATAAATGTGTTGGCTGTACAGACTGCGAGATAGCTTGCAGAAAGGTAAATTTAGTCCCAAAAGGACAGATGAGACTTTTTATAGAAGATAAGACTAATCCTAAAAATTTACTAGATAAAAGATTTGTAAGAGTATCTTGTCAGCAGTGCGTCGATGCGCCTTGCGTAGCTGTTTGTCCGACCAAGGCTTGCCATAAAGACGAAAAAACTGGCATACAAACTACAAACATAGATGATTGTATCGCCTGTAAATACTGCATCGTAGCCTGTCCATATGACGTGAGATATATCGATAAGGTTACGCATTCAGCTCAAAGCTGTAACTTTTGCGTAGATACAAATTTAAAGGACGAAAAAGAGCCAGCTTGTGTAGAAGCTTGTAGATACGAGGCGATCGTCTTTGGTGATCTTAACGATGAAAATTCGCACATCAACAAGCTACTAGCCGTAAAAGACAGCATAAGGCTAAGAGCAGAGCTTGGCACAAAACCAAGTCTTAGATATATTCCTAAAGTAAAAATGGGGGTGTAAGATGGATGGTGCATTAAATTTTACTGCAACATTTTCGCATGGAGTAGAGTGGGGCTGGCCGATCGCTGTTTATCTTTTGCTAGCTGGTATGAGTGGTGGAGCGCTAATCGCTGCCATACTTTTAAAACACTATAAAAAGCAAGAGAGCTTTAGTCCATTTTTCAAGGCTGCTTCGCTTTTAGCATTTGTTAGCATCATGCTTGGTATGGTTTGCTTGATAGCTGATCTTGAAAAGCCGCTTTTATTTTGGAAAATTTTGATTAATTATAATTTCACATCAGTTATGTCTATCGGTGTTGCTGGACTTTGTGTATTTATACCGCTTAGCTTTTTGATGTGCCTTTATGCATTTAATGATGAGATTTCAAATTTCTTAGCCAAAAGTTTAAAATCCTTTAGCGCTCTTTTTGCACTAATAATGAAAATTTTAATACCGCTTTATCCATTTTTAAGTCGTATTTGTCTTATTTTTGCTGTAATAATTTGCGCTTATACTGGGTTTTTGATCTCAGTTTTGATTAGATTTCCACTCTTAAACACAGCTGTGCTTCCAGCTTTATTTATAGCTTCAGGACTAAGTGCTGGTATAAGTGGCAGTAGCTTGGTCGCAGCAGCTTTATTTAAAGAAGATCCGCACTCAAGCGACCTTCATTCGCTTCATAGCGTAGAATTTAGTGTTTTGGGAGCTGAAATTTTACTCATTTTAATGCTTTTTGTATCGCTTTTACTTGGTTCAAGTTATCAGCAAAATGCAGCTGTTGCTTTTTATAGTGGCGTTTGGGCAAATTTCTTTTGGCTTGGTGTTGTGCTGGTTGGCTTTATTGTGCCTTTTGTTTTAAATTTTGCATTTGGTAAAAAAGTAGCTAGTCTAAAATTTAGCTTTTATATCAGTTCATTAGCGGCTGTTATTGGTGTTTTACTGCTTAGGGTGTTTATACTTTATGCGGGACAAACTTATAGCATTTAAGGTAGAGGCGAGCGATGAGAATTTTAAATATCTACCGCTTGTCTTTGATATTATTATTTATTCTTGCTTTTGGTGCAGGGCTTGCGACTTTTTTAGAAAATTTTTATGACACACAAACGGCCAGAGTGCTTGTTTATGAAGCGCTTTGGTACGAGTGTGTTATGCTTGCTTGCACTATTTGTTTGGCTATCAGTATCGTAAAAACCAAGATGTATAAAAAATTTGGCGCATTTTTGATACATCTTGCTTTTATCGTTATCTTCATTGGGGCTGCGCTTACAAGGTATTTTGGCGAAGAGGGCGTTATGCATCTTAGAACCTTGCAAAGCTCAAATGTAATGCAAAGCGTCAAGCCTTATCTTATAGTCGAAATGCTTGGAGAAAATTTTAGTTATCCATTAAAATTAAGCTTATTTGGTAAAAACGACTTTGAGTTTAAAAATTTTATAGACGGCAAAGAATTTATAATTAACTTGCTTGGATATAAAAAAGATGAGAAAAACGCTCCTGCTACGCTTAGTTTAGAGATAAGTTTTAACGGCGAAAAAAAGAGTGTTAAGCTAAAAGGCGGAGCCGGATATGAGCTAGAGCCAAGTGTGCTAAGTTTTGGTGGGCAAGAGGTGAAATTTTACTTTAGCTCAAAGGCTTTAAATTTACCATTTTCATTAAAACTTGATGAGTTCATTTTGGAGCGATATGCAGGGCTAAATACTCCATCATCTTATACAAGTAAAGTAAGTATCGCTGGCAGTAAGTACGACATCTCGCTAAATAATCCACTAACGATTGATGGCTATAAAATTTTTCAGTCTTCATACGATCCTGACGAGCTTGGAAGTGCTTTTGAGATCAGCCGTGATCCTGGCAAAATCCCAACTTATATCGGATATTTTTTGCTTTGCGTTGGCTTTGCGGCAAATTTATTTAGCAAAAATAGCCGATTTTTTAGGCTGCTAAATTTCATAAAAGGCTCTCAAATAGCATTTTTGGCTGTTCTTTTATTAAGCGCAACTCCAAATTTTGCCAATGAAAATAATAAAAATTTAGACGCTCATGCAAGCAAATTTGCCAAAATTTTGACTCAAGCTGACAGCAGAATCGCTCCAGCTGGCTCTTACTCAAGAGCTGTGATAAGCAAAATTTCAACCAAAACGACGCTATTTGGGCTTAGCAGCGAGGAGCTAATGCTCTCTTTTGCCATCTCGCCAAAAGAGTGGATGGGCAAAAGGATAGTAAAGATCACAAGTGAGCGCGTAGGCGAGCTTTTGGGTGTTAATGAAAAATTTGCTAGTTTTAACGATGTCTTTAACGAAAATGGCGAGTACAAGCTGGCTAAATTTGTAGAAGCTGCAAATGAAAAATCCGCCTCTAAAAGAGATAAATTTGACAACGACGTGATCAAATTTGACGAGAGATTAAATGTCTTGTATCTTGCACTAAAGGGGGAAATTTTAAAATTTATCCCAGCTAAAAATGGCGATAAATTAACGTGGCTAGGCGTAAATGAAGCCTTTGGCTCAGGTGAAATTTCAAGTGAGCTTAAAAGTATTTTAGGCGCTTATATAGAAAATTTAAGCCTTTGTGTAAAAAGTGGCGAGTGTAAAGAGGCTGATAGGAGCTTGGAGAAAATTTCAAGCTATCAAAGAAGCATTCTAGGCTCTCTTGCGCCAAGCGAGGCAAAGGTGGAGCTTGAAGTGCTTTATAATCAAATGGAAATTTTTAAATTTCTTATATATTTTTACATGATTCTTGGATTAGTTTCGCTTGCTCTTGGCTTTTATAGGCTCTTTGCTGGAAAGAAATTTAGATTTGAAAAAGCGCTTAGCCTTGCATTTTATTTTGGCTTTACGGTGCATTTGTTAAATTTAGCTCTTCGTGCTTATATCTCAGGGCATGCACCTTGGAGTGATGCCTATGAGAGCTTAGTGTATATCTCGCTTGCAAGTGTACTAGCTGGAGTTTTATTTTTTAAACATCAAAGCTTTGCTCTTGGAGCCGCTTCACTTTTTGCAAGTGTAAGCTTGCTTGTCGCTCATCTAAATTTTATAAATCCACAAATAACAAATCTAGTCCCAGTTTTAAAGTCATTTTGGCTTAGCGTGCATGTAAGTGTCATCACGGCAAGCTACGGCTTTTTGGGCTTTAGCTTTGTGCTTGGGCTTCTTGGGCTTCTTTTAATGGCTATAAAAAATCAAAAAAACGAGCAAAAGCTTAGTGAGCAGATAAGATACCTCGCTGCAACTGATGAGCTAAGCCTCATCATAGGACTTAGCTTGCTAACTATTGGAAATTTCCTTGGTGGCGTCTGGGCGAATGAGAGCTGGGGTAGATACTGGGGCTGGGACAGCAAAGAGAGCTGGTCGTACATTACGATAATTATTTATGCCATTGCGCTTCATTTAAGATTTATCCCAAGATTAAAAAATATTTTTGCCTTTTTGGTAGCTAGCGTGCTCTCTTTTGGTTCAGTTATTTTTACCTATTTTGGTGTAAATTTCTATCTAAGCGGACTTCACTCATACGCAAATGGCGATGGATTTAGCGTTTCAAATTTGCTTTATTTGCTTTTAATGCTCTTGGCTTTGCTAATCGCCTTTGCTTATAGAGGTAAGGATATAAAAGAGATTTAGGAGATATGATGAAAAAGAGTTTAGTTTTATTGTTTGCTTGTTTGGGGCTATTAAATGCTGGCTATATCAAAGAGGCTTTAAACGCAAAAGAAGATCACAACAAGCTAGCACAAATTTATGAAGATGCTTGCGATAAAGAGAAAAAGGCATCAGGCTGCTACAATCTAGCTGTGCTTTACAGCAGAGGTGATGGTAATGTCAAAAAGGACGAAGCAAAGGCGGCGATGCTTTATGAGAAAGCTTGCGATCAAAATTTTTCTATGGCTTGCAGTAATCTTGGCTACGCCTATGAAAAAGGCAAAGGTGTGGAGAAAGACCTAGAAAAAGCGGTTAAATTTTATGAAAGAGCTTGTAAGGATAATGAGGGTTGCACGGAGCTTGGCTTGCTTTATGCAAATGGCACCGGCGTGACAAAGGATCTTAAAAAGGCAAAAGAGCTTTACGAAAAGGCTTGCAAGGCAGGTGATGGCATAGGATGTAGCAATCTCGTCTATCTATATGCGCAAGGTGAAGGTGTAGAGAAAGACTATGCAAAAGCCAAAGCAAACTACGAAATGGCTTGTGCAAACGAAGCTGGCATAGGGTGTGATAATCTCGGCTTTTTATATGTATATGCACAAGGCGTTGATCAAAACCTCACAAAAGCCACAAAACTTTATGAGCAAGCGTGTATATATGGATATGAAAAGGGCTGCAATAATTACGCTATCATGCTAGCTGAAGGTAAAGGCGTAAAAGAAGACGTGGAGAAAGCACGTGAAATTTTTACTAGAAGCTGCAAAAATGGCTTAAAAGAAGCGTGCGAGAATTTAGAAATTTTAGGAAAGCATTGATGCTTGATAAAGTTAGCCCAGTGGCATTTAAAGCTTATAAATATAAAAATAAAAAATACTAAAGGAGATAATATGATTTTACGTTCTATCTTGGGTTCAGCACTGCTAGCAACCATACTTTTTGGTGCTTCGGCGAATGAACAATCTGTCAAAATGAAACCGATGTTTCAAAGCGTGGATCCTAGCAAGGCTACACTAGTAGGAAATGGCGAGGGTAAGGAGTACTGCGCCGTTTGTGGAATGAATTTGGTTAAATTTTATAAGACCAATCACGTATATAACGGCAAGCAAGTAGCATCACTTCACTGCTTATACGAGCTAACAGAAGGTAAGATCCCAAGCGATGCACAAGTTGTGGATACTAAAAATCTAAATTTAATCGATGTAAACAAGGCATTTTACGTAGTTGGTAGTAGCGTCAAAGGCACAATGACTAGAAATAGCAAATACGCCTTTTCAACCGAGGCTGACGCAAAAGAATTTCAAGCAGAAAATGGCGGCGAGATAATGAACTTTGCTAAAGCTTACGAGATTGCTGGACAGGATTTTGAAGGCGATAATAAAATGATAAAAGCTAAACGTGAGGACGGCGTTTATGCACATGGTAAAGAATTTTATGAAGCAAACTGCGCTAAAACGGACGCCAAAAGCTTCAAAGCCATCTCTGAGCTAAAAGCTCATCTCAAAAAAGTATGCGACGCAAAAGAGGCTAACAAAGCTCCAGAGTACGACAAGCACTTGCAAGCCGCTGCTCTTTATCTATGGGACGCTCCAGCAAATTTAGGTACTAGCAATCAAGCCTCAAAACCTAAACAAGAAATAAAAAAACCTGAGAGAATAGTCGTACCAAAGGGTGCAAGATGTGCGGTATGCGGCATGCTCGTCAAAAATTCTCCATGGGCGACACTCATCAAAGCAGATGGCAAAGATTATTATTTTGATGGTGTAAAGGATATGGCACAATTTTACTTTGCGGATGGCAAAATGAAAGATGCTTATGTGAGTGATTATTACACGCTAGAAAAGCTTGATGCAAAAGATGCGTTTTATGTTCATGGCTCAAACGTTTACGGACCAATGGGCGATGAATTTATCCCATTTAAAGACGAAGCAAAGGCAGAGAGCTTTTTAAAAGATCATGCTGGCAAAGGTGTCATAAGATTTGACGAGATAAAGAATTTTATCGGTAAATAGTGTGAAATTTCTAGTTTTTTTGGCGTTATTTTTTGGACTTTCTTATACGCTTTTAGCGGCACACTATCTTAGCTTTGATCATAAAGCAAAGCAAGATGAGCTAAGAGAAATTTCTAATATAACAAGAGCAAATGCTGCTTTTAGTTTCAACCAAAAGGGGCAAAAAGGCTTTGTCTATGATAGGTAAAAATTTTATAAACTATGCTGTGGTTCTGCTTTTTAAAGATAGGAAAGATCACCTTTTTAGCTTTTGCCTCTTTGCATTGATTATTTTTGTGCTAAGCTCGGTACTTTTCATCTCTGGATCGATCCAACATGATCTTATAAATTTAGTAAAAGATAGATCAAGTATCGTAGTGAGCGCGTTTCGTGCTGGCAAAAATGATCTCATGCACCCTGGCTATATCTACGATATCTCGAAGATCGATGGCGTAAGTGATGTAAGGGGCGTGGTTGATGGAGAGTACTACTTCGTTCAAAAGCGTGTTTGGTTTCATCTATATGAAGATGATAGCTTAAAAGAAGATGAGATGATCGTCGGAGAAGGTGTCAAGGCAGCGATGAATGAGCTTTACTACGACGAGAGCTTTAATTTTCTAACTGAAGAGCGCATGATACCAGTAAAGATATTAAAGACCATGCCGGCACAAAGTGGTTTAATCTCAAATAACGCTATATTTTTGCATCCAAATACGCTAAGGGCTATCTTAAATTTAAAAGATGAAGAGTATACAAAGCTCTATGTTGAGGTGCCAAACACCGATGAAATCAGTGAAGTAGCTTTAAAGATAGAGAATTTATACCCAAATTCTTTCGCCCTTAGTATAGAAGATGAGGTGGCTAAGGTTAGGCACCTTTACTATTATAAGGGTGGAATTTTTATGAGCATTTATGTTAGCGTCATGCTTATATTCTTTGTCTTGCTTAAAAACCAAATTTCACTCGCCTATGGTAGTAAAAAGCGTGAAATAGCTATTTTAAGAAGCATTGGTTTTTGTATAAAAGACATTATATTTTTAAAATTTATACAAAATTTCATTGTGAGTGTTAGTGCTTTTTTACTCGGTGTTATGCTGGCTTATCTCTTTGTTTTTGTATTAAACGCTCCACTTTTAAAAGGGATATTTTTAGGTGATGAGCTTTTAAATTTTACAAATTTCACGCCTATTTTAGAGTTTGATAAGCTCTTTTTGATCTTTGTTTTTGGTGTGATACCATTTTTGGCGTTTGTACTCATACCTTCATGGAGAGTAGCAAGTAGTGACATAAATGAGGGGCTAAAATGATAAATATAAGAGGTGTTAGCCTAGTTTATAACCAAAACAAACAAAATGAGTTTTGTGCTTTAAAAAATATAAATTTAGATATTAATGACAGCGAGCTAGTGATACTAAAAGGCATTAGTGGAAGCGGTAAAAGTACCTTGCTTTCGCTTATCGCCCTACTTCAAAAGCCAACTAGTGGAGAAATCTTGATAGATGGCACTAACATCGCGAAGCTACCTGATGCCTTTTGTTCTGAACTTAGACACAAAAGGCTTGGACTTGTCTTTCAAAATTTTAACCTCATTGAGGGGCTAAGTGTATATGAAAATTTACTAGCTCCATTTGCTCTAACAAATTTCAAGGCAAATGTGCGAGATGAGATGATAAAAAAGGCTCTAAGCCTCGCAAATATCGCTCATAAAAAAGATGAGAACGTATCAAATTTAAGTGGTGGCGAGCGTCAAAGATGCGCGGTAGCTAGAGCTTTATCTATGGATGCTGATATCATCTTGGCTGATGAGCCAACGGCAAACTTAGATAGACAAAATGCACGTGCATTTTTGGGCTTACTAGAGTCTTTTAAAGCTCTAAAAAAGAGTGTTATTGTCGCTACTCACGATAGCATTTTTGATGAGCTAAGTGCAACAGATATGGTTGTCAGCTTGCAAAACGGAGAGATAGTATGAGTGTCTTTTTATCAAACGCCGTTATTGCCTTTTTGTTAGCAGAGTTTGTACTGTTAGTTTTGATGAGTATTTCGCTCTTTTACGTTGTTAGGATCGTGAGATCGTGGGATTACAACGCACTAACATCGCTTCAATACTCGCTTGAAAAGCAAAACTATCTTGTAAATACGATCTTGCTTTTTTGCGTCTGTATCAAGATCGTATTGTTTATATTCTTTGCGCTTTGCCTAAACGAACTCTCTGATATTGTGCCTGGTGCTATGTGTTCAGCTGGCGTGATTGGCTCAAATAAATTTGGTGGTATATTGATGCTCACTAAAATTTTGCTGATCTTTGGGCTTGGTATCTGGCTGGTTATAAATAAGCTTGACTTGCAGGCTCTAAATTTCCCTTATCTAAAGAAAAAATACGCCATTTTTATCTGCCTTTTTGTCATGATACTACTTGAGCTTGGCATAGAAATTTCGTTTTTTTACAATATCCCACTAAAAGTGCCGGTCTTTTGCTGCTCTGTCACTTTTCAAGCTCCAAAGCTACCATTTGGCTATACAAATTTTGGCTTAGTAAGCGTATTTTACGTGCTATTTTTTGTTATTTTGGTGCTAAATTTCTTAAAGCAAAGTATGGCTAGCTTTGTGGCAAATTTGTTGTTTTTGGTGCTTAGTTACTATGCCATCACCTACTTTTTTGGCCTTTATGTTTATGAACAGCCAAACCATAAATGCCCATACTGCATGCTGAAAAGTGATTATTTTTATGTTGGCTACCTCATCTGGGGCAGTTTGTTTCTAGGCGTTTTTTACGGTCTTATGCCATATCTTGTTGAGATTATCACAAAGACAAACTACTCACACAAGCTTAAATTTTCATCGATCTGGTTAGGTGTTTGCGTGTTGATATGCTCGCTTTATGTACTCAAATACTATTTGCTAAGAGGATTTTTATTTTGATAAAGCAAATTTTTTCTTTGTGTTTGTTAGCTTTAGTTCTAGCTGTGCTTGCCTATAATGCCGATATAAGTGATGATAAAATTTTAGTTTTAAATAACGGCAAATCAGAGCCGATCGAGCAACTTACGCCAAATAAATTTATATGTTATGAGAGTAGGACGCTTATCGCTGATAACAACGACACAGCCCAAGCCATCATGCCAAATGGCGACATCTACTTTTTTAACGACATCACAAATTCTTTCATCTGGTATATGGCGCAAAAGAGCAAAGATAAGATCAAGTTATATGTCTATTCAAGAGATACAAATCGCTACATCCTAGCGCAAAATGCGTGGTACTCAAGGGTCGATATAACTCCCATGGGATACGGCATAGGAGCGTACGAGTTTCACACATATGGCATAAACGACAACTACTTTAAAGAGGTCTTGCTCTACGCAGCACGCGGTGAGACGTTACTAAATCCATATATAAACATCCTACTTTCAGAAAATAAGATATAAATTTATGAAGCTCTAAATTTTTAGTATTAAAGGCCTTTTTCGTTTAGCTTTTTATAAATGTCACACCCTGGTTGAAGCCCTAATTCGCAAGCCTTATAAAAATATTTTTTTGCTATGTGGTAGTTTTGTTTTGTGCCTTTGTCTTTTAGGTAAAAAGCTCCTAAATCAAAACAACAATCAATATTCCCACTATCATAAACATTTTGCTATTGCTTAGTTGCTTTATCATAAGTCACCTTTATTGTGCTTCAAGTCTAAGCTCAATAAAGATCCTTACAAAGACTGGTAGCTAGTAAAATAAAGGATAAAAGAATAGCCTTTTTCATTTTTCTCCATTTTTGTAAATTTTTAAATAAATTTGTAGTTATTTTTGTTTGACTTACCTGCTTTTTAGAGAAAGCAAGCCTAAGTTAGTATCTAACGTTATTAACCTTTAAAAAGTCCCTTAGGTCTTCGTATTCGCTATTTTCAAAGTAGCGCCATTTGCCAGGCTTTAGCATATCAAGGCTAACACGCCCAAAACTAACCCTTTTTAGATCCATCACTTCAAGGTCAAAGTATCCAAAGAAGCGGCGAAGCTCCCTGTTTTGCCCCTCGTTGATGATGACCTTTAGTTTTGTATAGCCGCCACTTGAGCCAAAGACTTTATAGGCTAGAAATGGCTTAAATTCCATTGATTTTATAGTGGTTTTTGCATGAGCGCCTTTGGTGGCGTCCTTGGCAAAAAAGCCATTTGTCATGGCCTCAATAACCTCTTTTGTTACCTCGCCTTTTACTTTTAGATAGTATTCGCGCTCTAAGTCGCTATTCATGAGCGCTGTGGCGATCGCTGGAGCGTCAGTTAGTAAAAGCAGTCCCTCACTTGCATAGTCTAAGCGCCCTACGCTAACAAATTTTGCAAATTTCTTATCTAATGTGTCGTAGATCGTCTTTCGTCCGCGGTCGTCTTTTTTGCTAACTAGTTCACCCTTTTGTTTATGATAGACGATAACAGTAAATTCCTTTTTTAGCTTTATCAAACGACCATTTATACGTACTTTGTCATCTTCATCTACGCTTGTGGCAAGGTCGCTAACCACACGTCCTGCTATACTAACCTTACCAGCTTTTATCAGCTCATCTGCCTCACGGCGTGAGTAGTTTGTGTTATGTGAGATAAATTTATTTAGTCTTGTTTTTTCCATTTTATAGTCCTAAATTTGCAAGGTCATGGATGTGTAAAACACCCACAGGCACGCCGTTTTCTACGACGGCTAGAAGCTGAATTTTATATTTTTCTATGAGGGCTAACGCATCTACAGCTAACATTTCCTTATCGTTTATCTCTTTTGGATGCAAGGTTGCAAATTTCATTGCTGGCTCGTCTAGATCAAAGTCTTCTCGCATAAGTGCACGTCTAAGATCGCCGTCGCTTAAAATAGCATCTAACACACCATCTTTATCGACGATTAGGACCGTGCCAAGTTTACCGTGTGTCATAGTATCGATTGCTTTTTTTAGGCTCGCATTCCAGCGAACTATCGGTAAATTTTCGCTTCTCATCACATCTTTGACCTTTAAAAATAGCCTCTTGCCAAGGCTACCACCTGGATGAAAATTTGCAAAGTCCTCTTTTTTAAAGCCTCGCTTTTGCATCAAACAAACAGCCAACGCATCGCCAAGAGCTAACGTTAGCGTGGTTGATGCTGTTGGAGCGGCATTTAGTGGGCACGCCTCTTTCTCTACGTCAATGCCAATAAATGCATCGCTAAATTTACCAAGTGAGCTTGTTTTGCTCCTTGCCATTGCGACGATCTTTACGCCAAAGCGCTTTACGTGAGGCAAAATTTTGATAAGCTCATCGCTCTCGCCACTAAAGCTAATGGCTAACAAAACATCATCCTTTTCTATCATGCCAAGGTCGCCGTGCATAGCCTCTGTTGGATGCAAGAAAAAGCTTGGCGTACCAGTACTTGCAAGCGTGGCAGCGATCTTTGCGCCTATGTGACCGCTCTTGCCTACGCCTGTTACTATGACCTTGCCTTTTGCGTTATATATCAAATTTACAGCATCTTCTATCTTTAAGTTTTTAGCATGTCTTAAAAGCTCGTTTGCTTCTATCTTTAAAACTTCGGCTGCGATTTGGTTGATTGTCTGCATAAATTTCCCTTACATTAGATAGATAATTGGCACGATAGTTGGGTACTTTTTGACCTTTCTAAAGATATGCTTTCTGATCACTTGACGTACTTGTGACTCGAGCAGTCTGCCATCTTTTAAAAGCTCCTCTTTGATGTTGCTTAAAAACTGTGTCAAAATTTCTTGCATCTCTTTGCTAAACTCAGCATCTTGCTTGTTACCTACAAGTCCGTAGCTAATGACGCGAGGTTTATTTATAAGCTTTGCACCATGACGTGAAATTTGAGCAATTATCATGACGACACCTGCTTCAGCAAGGTTTTGTCTATCGATGACGACATCGTCTGAGATTTGTTTATTTATTTGATTGTCTATGAAGACTTTGCCGGTTTTTACCGTTTTTACACGTTTTAAGTATTTTTGGCAGATCTCCATTTGATCGCCATCACTCATTAGATAGATATTTTTCTCATCCACACCACAGCTAATGGCCGTCTCTTTATGCTTTGCGATGTGATTGTATTCGCCATGCACTGGCAAGAAAAATTTTGGTTTTATAAGACGTAGCATCAGCTTTTGCTCTTCTTGTGCCGCGTGACCGCTGACGTGGATCTCGCTAAAGTCTTGATAAGCGACACTTGCGCCTGATTTTATTAGGAAATTTAATACAGTTGAGATGCTGCTTTCATTACCAGGGATCGCCTTTGAGCTGATTATTATCTGATCGGTTGGCTTTATTTTGATGTATTTGTGCTCATCGGTAGCCATTCGGTAGAGTGCGCTCATAGTCTCACCCTGAGAGCCAGTGGTAACGATCAGCACTTCGTTATCTTTAAATTTGCCAACCTCGTTAGCGTCGATAAAAATTTTCTTATCAAGTTTGATGTAGCCAAGCTCCATTGCAGTATATAAATTTCTCTCCATTGATCTACCAATGACACAGACTTTGCGGTTGTATTTTAGCCCCCACTCGATCGCCTGATAAACGCGGTGGATGTTTGAGCTAAATGTGCTCATAATGACGCGTCCTTTGGCCTTTGAGAATATCGCGTCAAAGGTCTTGCCCACGCTGCTTTCGCTTTTTGTAAATCCTTCACGGTAGCTGTTCGTGCTATCGCTCATTAGACATAATACGCCTCTTTCGCCGTAGTATGCAAGTCTGCCAAGGTCAGTTGGATAGCCGTCGATCGGCGTATGGTCGATCTTAAAGTCGCCTGTATGGATGATAGTGCCCGCCTTTGTCGTGATAGCAAGTGCTGAAGCATCGATTATAGAGTGAGTTATATGTATCCACTCAACCTCAAAGTCGCCTATTAGATATGGCTTGCGCTTTTCGACCGAGCGGAAAAGCGAACGCTCCTGCTTTAGCCCGTGCTCTTCAAATTTGTTATTTATCATGCCAAGTGGTAAAGGTGTGGCATAAATCGGAAATTTAAACTCTTTGTAAAAATATGGTACTGCGCCGATGTGATCCTCGTGCGCATGAGTGATGATGACGCCTTTTATCTTATCTTTTATTTTTCTAACATAGTCAAAGTCAGGGATGAGTATATCCACGCCGTGCATACTCTCGCTAGGAAAGCTCATGCCGATATCAACGATGATAGCACTAGTTTCAGTTTCAAAGACGGTCATATTGCCACCGATCTCACCAAGACCGCCAAGTGGAGTTATGCGAATTTTATGTTCGCTTGAGTTTAGATACTTCATTGGTTCCAGACGAAGCTCGTGAACGGCTTTGTTTGCCACCATTGCACTTGCGATATCTTGCTGCCATTGCTCATTACCATTTAGTTTTGCAGGTAAATTTTTCTTTGGCTTTTTAGCTTTTTTAGGCTTTTCTTTTTGTTCTTGTGTTTTGGTTTTTGTTTCTTGTGGTTCTTGTTTTTGCTCTTTTGGCTTATTGTTTTCGCCAGTTTTGTTTTGATTTTTGTTATTTCTTTGCTTTTTTGGGCGAGGATTTTGACTCTTTGGCTCGGCATGCGCTTCAGCTTGCTCTGCTGCAAAGAAGTTATCTATCACGCTTTTGCTTGCTAGTGATGTTTGCTCGGTAGTTTCGCCCTCTTGTTTTGGCTTGTTTTTTGGTCTAAATCTTCGTCTTTTGTTGTTTTTACTTTGGTTAGTTACAACTTTCTCTTCGTTTTTGTCGTTCATTATCTTCCTTTAATCTTTCAAATACTTTTAGATAAGAATCGACATCTAGCTCGTGTGGACGTAAATTTTGAGCTAAGTCTAGGTCTTCAAAAATTTCTTCTAACGCTTTTTTGTCAAAATTTGTGGATAAATTTTTCAAAAGCGTCTTTCTTGGCGAAGCAAACGCAGCTCTTAAAAATGCTTTAAAAGCCTCGTATTGTTTTGCATCTTTGAAAATCCCGTCTTTGCCAAAAATCTTTTTTGTTTTTTGTAGTTTGATGACTGAGGATGTGACCTTTGGAGGTGGATTAAAAAGCTTTGCATCCACGTCAAACAAAAGCTCACACCTGCCTTGAAGTGAAGCGAGGATCGATAAAGCGCTAAATTCTTTATACTTGCTCTTTGCACTAAATTTAAGAGCAACCTCTTTTTGTATCATCACAATAAGCCCAAGGCATTTTTCGTCATCTATCGCATTTAGTATCATCTTCGTAGCAACGTAATAGGGCAAATTTGCGACTAAAAAGTAGTTCTGGCTACTTAGTCCGCCCTCTTCTTGCCACTGCTCTAAAGCATCTTTACAAAAAAGTTTTAATTGTCCATTTTGGATCTCATTTGCAAATTTGACCTTTAAAATTTGAAACAGCTCACAATCTATCTCAAAAGAGGTCGTCTTATAAATTTGCAAAAGTCTAAATGTCAAATCACCTAAGCCAGGCCCAATCTCAACGACGTTTTCTACGTCCTTGGGTATCGCTTGGATGATCTTATCTAGTGTCGCTTTGTCTTGTAAAAAATTCTGTCCAAAGTGCTTTTTTGCCTTTATCATAGCCGCAATATTAGCCAAAAATTACTTATACAATGATTACAAGTTTAGTTTAATCATATATAAAATGGATTATAATCACTAAATAACAACAAAATAAGGCGCAAATTTGAGTAGGGCAAATACCTTAAAATACTTTTTATTATCACAATATTTAGAGCCAAAAACCTTAGACGAGCCAAAAAAGACAAATAGCAAATTTAAAAAATCAATGGACCTTGAGATCGCAAATTTCGATGAGAAATTTATGCAAATTTTAAGAGCATTTGACAGATCACTTTTAAAAAATGGTATAGAAATTTCAATTTATGGTGGTATTTTTGAGACTGACTTGCTTGCCATTTATATCTCAAAGCTGGCAAAGGTGAAATTTGAAAAAGAGCAAATTTTAGATGAGCTACGATCTGAGCAAACGAGCTTTGAAAAGGCATTTTGTTATAAGCTTAAACTCTCTGGCGACCTAGTATTTTGCAAAAATGAGCAAAGTTTTGCTTTAAAAGATGTAAATTTAGATGATGATTTAACTCCATTTTTTACACCAAACTCATCTGATGATCTTTTCATCTCAACAGCTCCTTGGGCAATGGCTCGTCTAAATCATCTAAAAGAGATAAGCCAAAGTGATTTTAGTAAAGAGTGTGAGCGCATAAAAGACAAGCTATCTATCTATAAAGAAAAAATGGAATTTGGCAAATATATAAAGCTTATAAACGATGAGCTAAAAAGTGCACTTAAAACACCATTTTGTAATGATTTCTTAAGGCTTGAAGTAAAGATCATAAATCCAAATTTTAAAGAAAATGATAGCCTTTTAAATAGCTTTTTTATAGATGATATAAATTTGCTTATAAAATTTTACGAGTCAGGTAGGACGCACGAGCTAACGGATCAGTTTTTGGACGAGGACAGTGAGAATAAATTCGAAAGACTTGATGTAAGAGATGAGCAAAATAAAAGGCTTGTTAGAGATTTTTTTAAAGCAGAAGAGTATCCAAGATCGGCCTTTGCTAGCGACTTTGCTTTAAATTTCTCGCAGCAAATTGCTGTTAATAACATCATTAAAAAATTTAAAGAAAAAAGTGGTGGGATTTATAGTGTAAATGGCGCTCCAGGCACTGGCAAAACAACGCTTTTAAAAGACGTAATGGCTGAAATTGTTACGCTTAGAGCGATGAAGCTCGCACAAATGAGCAGACATGATATCTTTACTCCAGTTCGAGATAGTAGCGATAAGGTGCTTTATTTTACTCTAAATAAAGAACTTCAGGGCTATGAGATGGTTGTTAGCTCTTGTAATAACGGTGCGGTTGAAATTTTAAGTAAAGAGCTTAGCCAACTAAAAAGCATCGGTAGTTATGCAGGTGAGATTGATTATTTTAAATTTATAGCTACAAGGCTTTTCTCGGCTGATGAAAAGACAAATTTTGACGAAAAATCTTTTATCTCAAAACCTGCATGGGGGCTTTTTTGCATACCTCTTGGCTCAAAGCAAAATAAGTCAAATTTTGTTTTTAACGCGATTAATGGTGTAAAGATCGAAAAAACGCATAGTCAATTTGAAGATATTTCAAAAGAATTTAAAGAATTTATAGAACAAGATGGCTTTTTAATGGGACTTGGCAAGTATTTGGCTACTGGCGAAGGAATTGATGATTATGACGAGGCAAAGGAGAAATTTAATCAAGCCCTACATGAAGTAAATCTACTTTTTAGTGAGATCAGGATCAAAGAAGAGGAGCTAAAAAGTATAAATAGTGAGCTTATAAATATCGATAAAAGACTTGATAACTATAATTCAGCAAAGCAAATAGAAGAGCTTTTAAAGCCACTAATAGATGAGCTAGATTTGAGCAAAAATGAGCTAGAACAAAAGGTGGCTGAAGCTAACGAGCTAACAAAGCTTATTGGTCAAAATGAAATTTTACAAGAGTATCTGAGTACGCCTATAAAGCCATCTTTTTTTATTTTCCAGCAAATTTTAAGGACGCAAGCTTTTGAAAAATATAACAATGAAGCGCAAAAAGTTAGTGAGATAAATCGCCAAATAGCTGAGCAAAATTTGAAAGCAAGTAAGCAAAATAGTGAAAATAAAGAGAAGAGTGAAGCAAAAATAAACGAACTAAAAGTTCAAATATCTCAGCTTGAAGAGAAAATTTTGGAACTTAACACCAAGATAGATCATCTCAATAAGCTTAATGATGACTTTATTAGACGTCAAAAATTAATTGGTAGAAGTGAAGAGCTTGATAGCTTTTTAAATGGTAGTTTTAATCAGAGTAATGAAGAAATGCAAAAGAGTATGCCATTTATGATGGAGTGTGATCTTGATGATAAATTTCATAAGACAAAGCTTTTTAACGCAAGAATCAAGCTTTTTAAAGAGGCACTTAATCTGCATAAGGCTACTATCTTTGCTTGCAAAGAAGCTGTTAGAACAAATTTACGAGCTCTTAGCGTTGTATTTAATGATGAAAAAATGGCTGAGAAAAATGGGCTTGAGGCCAAAGATAGGCGTGAGATAATAAAAGGATTGTTTCTACTAACGCCAGTTGTTAGTTCTACTTTTGCATCTTTTAATAATAGCTTTAAAGAGCTACTAAATGGCGATATAGGTTTGCTTTTAATAGATGAAGCAGGGCAGGCAAATTTAACTAACGCATTAGGTGCACTGCTTCGTTCAAACATGGCTGTTGTAGTTGGCGATCCACTTCAACTTGAGCCTGTTGTAACATTGCCACCAGCTTTAAATAACGCTATTTTACGCTACTGTGATGCAAAGGATGAGTTTAATCTACTAAAATCATCAGTTCAACTTCGAGCCGATAAAGTACAAAATATTGGTACATGTATAAAAGGAGAGGGTAAGTCCATTTGGGTTGGTTCGCCACTTATCGTTCATAGAAGGTGCGCTAACCCTATGTTTAAAATTTCAAACGAGACAACATATGATGATATGATGATACTTGGTAGAGGTAGTGAAAGTAAACTTAGTGATTCTAACATCAAAACAGAATGGATTGACGTTAGTAGTGATGAATGGATAGGTAATTATAATAAAGCCGAAGGTATGATCGTTAAAGAGCTTTTAGATGGTAAGTTAGCCAAGCTAAAAGATAGTGTTAAAATAATAACACCTTTTAAAGATGTTTGTAAAAATTTAAAAGGGGCTGGTACCATTCACACCATGCAAGGCAAAGAAGCTGATGTTGTTATCTTTGTTCTTGGCGGTGCCACAAAAGGCGCTAGAGCATGGGCTGCTAGTACGCCAAATTTACTAAATGTAGCACTAACAAGAGCAAAAGAGGTTGTTTATATAGTTGGCAACCGAGAAAATTGGTCTAATTTGCCATATTTTGAGGTAGCGGCTAGAAAAATAGATAAAGGACAGATTTGAATCATTTTGCAAAACGTATAATCCCATGCCTTGATGTAAAAGATGGCAGAGTCGTAAAAGGCGTAAATTTCGTAGGGCTTGTCGATGCTGGAGATCCTGTCGAGATAGCTAAAAGATACAATGACGAGGGCGCTGATGAGCTTTGCTTTTTGGATATCACTGCCTCTCATCTTGGGCGTGATACGATAGTTGATGTCGTAAAAAAGGTCGCAAGTAAGCTTTTTATTCCACTAACAGTTGGTGGCGGTATACGCACGTTAGATGATATATCACGCCTTTTAAATGCTGGCTGTGATAAAGTAAGCTTAAATTCATCAGCCATACAAGATCCAAATTTGATTGACGAAGCAGCTAAGAAATTTGGCTCGCAATGTGTTGTAGTAGCGATCGATGCCAAGAAGATCGAAAATGGTTATAGTGTTTTTATAAATGGTGGTAGGATCGATACCAAAAAAGATGCCTTTTCTTGGGCAAAAGAGGTCGAGTCGCGTGGAGCAGGTGAGATATTGCTAACCTCTATGGATAACGATGGTGTCAAACTAGGCTTTAATCTTGAGCTAACAAAGATATTTAGTACGCTTTCTATACCGACTATTGCAAGCGGCGGAGCTGGTAAGATGGAGCACTTTAAAGAGGCTTTTGAAGCCGGGGCTGATGCGTGTTTAGCTGCTTCGATATTTCACTTTGGCGAAATCGAGATAAAAAAACTAAAAGAGTATCTCAAGGCAAATGGCGTTGAGGTTAGGCTCTGATGTTGATTGTCTCTGCTGGAAAAAACGAAATTTTTGACTTTGCTTTGCCAATGGGTGTGGGGCTAGTTGATATGGCAATAAGTTTGACAAAATTTTTGCAGAAACGAGCATGTATTGGAGCGGATGAAAAGGGTATAAATTTAAAAAATATCGATCCGCACTATCTTGCAAAGATTGAAGCTAAATTTGCAAACTCATCAAATCCAGAGCTACAAAATCTAAGCCAAAATTTGTCAAAAAATCCTGAACGAAATTTGTATCAGATGCCAGAAAAAATAGTTTTCGTTGGCTCGGCAGGTCTTTATAAAGATGGTGAAATTTTACAAATTTATGAAAGCTCGGTTGGGGCAAATATTGAAATTTCTAGCGTAGAAAATAGATCTTATTCACCAATTGAGTGTGAAATTTCTTCTATCGTTTCACGTGGAACTATCAAAATAAATTCGTCAAATTTCATAACGACAGACAAAAATTTGGCTCATAAGATATTTGAAAAAGGCTATTTTTTAGAAAATATGGAGTTTTTTTCTGTTCTAAAAGTAGCTCAAATTTTTAAAATTCCAGCTTATGGAATTTTCGTAGCGACAAATTTTTGTAATAAAGATGCACATGCTGATTTTGTAAAAAATCACGCAGAGGCCAAGAAAATTCTAACAAAATATATAAAGGAAAATATGTGATAAATTTGCTTGATTTTAGTATTGATGAGCTAAAAGAGTTAGTTTCTCCACCATTTAGAGCAACACAAATCTACGAGTGGATATATAAGAAAAATGCAACCGATTTTAGCCAAATGCTAAATTTGCCTAAAGATATGCGTCAAGATCTGGCTGAAAAATTTTATATCGATCCTTTAAAATGTGTAAAATTTGAGCAAAGTAGCGACGGCTCTATCAAGTATCTTCTTGAGCTAAAAGATGGGCTAAAGATAGAGAGTGTTTTGCTGCCGATGAAAGAGGAGATTAGTGATGAGAATGGAAAGGTCAGTCGCCATGCTCGTTATACGGTTTGTGTTAGTTCACAGGTTGGCTGTAAAATGGGATGTGCTTTTTGTCTAACAGCAAAAGGCGGGCTTGTCAGAAATTTGACTGCAGGCGAGATCGTAGGGCAAATTTTATGGATAAAAAGAGAGAATAACATACCATACGAGAGGCGTATAAATGTCGTTTATATGGGTATGGGTGAGCCACTTGATAATCTTACTAATGTTAGTAAAGCTATCAAAATTTTAGCTCTTAACGAGGGTCTAGCCATATCGCCACGTCGTCAAACCGTTTCAACTAGTGGCCTTGGTAGCCAGATAAAAAAGCTTGGTGAGATGGATCTTGGTGTGTTATTGGCCATATCGCTTCATGCTGTTACTAATGAGCTTAGAAGCCGCCTAATGCCGATAAATAAGGCATATAACATCGAGGCTGTTATGGATGCTGTTAGGGGATTTCCTATCGATATGCGAAAGCGTGTAATGTTTGAATACCTTGTTATCAAGGATTTAAACGATAGCGTGAGCGATGCTAAAAAGTTAGTAAAATTACTTCATGGCATAAAAGCGAAGGTAAATCTTATATATTTTAACCCACATGAGGGCAGTGAATTTGGACGACCTGAGCTTACTAACATGCTAAAATTTCAAGAATATCTAAGAGACCACGGTGTTACTTGTACGATCAGACAGAGTAAAGGACTTGATATAAGTGCAGCTTGTGGACAGTTAAAACAACGCAATGAAAATGCAAAATTTAAAGCTATTGCTAGTGATAAAAATTCAAAAACACAGTCGCTTGAAGATAATAGTAAAGCCAGTGTGAATTAGAATGAGTGCACTTGATATAGCCGAAATAGTCTTTATTGCTGTTGCGGTTTTACTTGGATTAGGGCTTATTTTAAAAGTTTTAAAAGATGAAAAAGATAGGCATAAATTCTAATCCTTAATATTAAGAAAAAATCTAGTTCTCATAAAGAAATAAAGTGGAGCATTAATTACATAAACTACAAAATTATCATTGTGGTATCTAAAAGTGATAAACTTTGACAAAAGCAGGTAAAGGTTTATGAGAAATAGAAATTTATTAAAAAATTTTAGACTAAAGTAAACCTTCTTTTGCAAATCTATAAAACTCGCTTTCAGAGTCAAATTTACTTTTTATGTTATAAAAAATTTTATCAAATTTAAAAGAAATTTCATCCGAGTGAAGCAAGAGCCTTTTTGCTCCAGTTAAATTTATCCGTTCACGCTCGCTCATCTCTTTATCTAAAATTTTCTCTATCTGCAGGCGTGACAAACCATAAAGTGGTTCACCAAGTATCTTGTGTTTCACATGAAACAAATGTAAGCGAATTTGATGCTGCCTGCCAGTGAGAGGAATAGCCCGAAGTAAAGTCGTATCGATATCGTCAAAATATCTGATCGGCAAAATTTTAGTCACAGCACTCTTGCCATTTTCACAAATTTGCATCCGCATTTTCACATCGTCGTAGTTATTTGCTAGATTCATTTTGGCATCGATCGTAAATTCTCGCTCGATCTTACCTTGTACCATCGCAACGTAGCTTTTAAAAACCTCTCTATTTTCAAAAATTTTCTTTAGTTTAATCGTAGAATTTCTATCTTTTCCAACAACTATTACGCCGCTTGTTTCAAAGTCCAGCCTATGTGCCACGCTCGCATCTCGTCCAAAAAGCGTATAAATTTCATCATTTAGCGAGTACTCACAGTGTCTGCCATTTGGGTGACTCAGCACTCCACTTGGCTTGTCAAATACCGCAAAGCTCTCACACTCAAAGATCGGCTTAAGTCCCTTTGGCTCCGCCTCATAGTCGATCAAAAAAATATCGCCACACAAAATGGCATTTTTCTCACTCACGACACTACCGCCACATATCAGCCTACCTTTATCTATGAGGCGTTGCGCTTCTCTCATGCTAAAGCCAGTTTTTATTAAAATTTCATACGCTTTTTGTTTGTTTGTAGTGGCAATAAATTTATTTACGTAGGGCAAAGGTAATCCTTTTAAAAATGAGTAAGCTATCTTAAGCACAAATTTATAAGCATATAACCGACATTTCAGCACGGATTTTATATAATCCAAACTTAAATTTTATAAAATTATACTATGTGATTTTTAGCTTTCAAGGCTAAAATTTACTTTTATGATAAGAAAAACTAATACAAAAAGGTTCAACAATGGTCGAAAGATACTCGCGTAAAGAGATGGCTGAAAAGTGGAGTATACAAGCAAAGTATGACGCTTGGCTCAAGGTAGAAAAAGCTGCTGTTAAAGCTTGGAATAAGCTTGGCTTCATAAGCGACAGCGACTGCGAGAAAATTTGCAAAAACGCTAATTTTGAAGTGGCTCGCATCGACGAGATAGAAAAGACAACAAAACACGACGTGATCGCATTTTTAACAAGCGTCAGCGAGAGCCTTGGCGATGAGAGTAGATTCGTGCATTATGGCATGACCTCAAGCGACTGCATTGACACAGCCGTCGCACTTCAGATGAAAGAGAGCCTAGAGCTCATCATCAGCGACGTAGAGGAATTTATGCAGGCGGTCAAAAACAGAGCGATCGAGCACAAGCACACGCTTATGGTCGGTAGAAGTCACGGCATCCACGGCGAGCCGATAACTTTTGGCCTTGTGCTTGCTATCTGGTACGACGAGATTGCAAGGGCGCTAAAGCTCATCAAAGATGCAAAAGATACAATCAGCTACGGTAAGCTCTCAGGTGCTATGGGAAATTTAGCCCACGCTCCGATGGAATTTGAAGAGCTAACATGCGAGGAGCTAGGTCTTAAAGCTGCCCCAGCATCAAACCAAGTGATCCAGCGCGACCGCTATGCCCATGTGGTAAGCGCCATCGCAGTTTTAGCCTCTACTTGTGAGAAGATCGCAGTTGCCATTAGACACTACCAAAGGACGGAGGTTTATGAGGCAGAGGAGTACTTTAGCCCAGGACAAAAGGGCTCAAGCGCGATGCCACACAAACGTAATCCAGTCCTTAGCGAAAACATTACCGGCCTTTGCAGAGTGCTACGCTCATACGTTACGCCAGCACTTGAAAACGTCGCCCTTTGGCACGAGCGCGACATCAGCCACAGCTCGGTTGAGAGATTTATCCTTCCAGATATGTTTATCACGGCTGATTTTATGCTGGTTCGCATCAAAAATTTGATAGCAAATTTAGTCGTCTATCCAGAAAATATGATGAAAAATTTAAATTTAACAGGCGGCTTAGTCTTTTCACAGCGCGTGCTTTTACAACTGCCTCAGCGTGGAATTTCTAGAGAGGACGCCTACAAGATCGTTCAGCGCAATGCTATGAAGGTCTGGGCAGACTTGCAAGAGGGCAAAAAAGCGATCGATGAGCAAGGCCACAGCCTATTTTTACAAAATTTGCTAAACGACGAGGACCTAACTAAAAGCCTTAGCAAAGATGAGATCAAAGAGTGCTTTGACTACAACTACTACACTAAAAATGTAGATAGAATTTTTGCCAGAGTTTTTGGCAAGTAAATTTAAATGCAAGAAGCAAATTTATGCTTCTTGCTTCAAGACATCGCTTCAAAAATTTTTACAATCATTTTAAAATAAGATCAAATTTTTTAATTTTTTAAAAATAAAATATTATTTCTTGAGTTAAATTTTATATTTAAAAGCACTTTTTAACAAAGAGAGTTTTTATCTCCTTTTGGATAAAATCCCAAATTAAAATTTAACATGGAGAGATATTTTTGAAAGTTATAAAACGTAATGGCAGAACAGAAGAGCTTGATATAAGTAAGATCAAAAAATATACAAATGAAGCAGTTCTTGGACTGAGCAATGTAAGCCTTAGCGAGCTTGAGGTAGATGCGAAAATCCAGTTTAGGGACATGATCACGACTGAGGAAATTCAGCAGACTCTTATAAAAACAGCAGTTGATAAGATCGACATCGACCGCCCAAACTGGACATTTGTCGCTGCGAGGCTATTTTTGTTCGACCTTTATCACAAAGTGACTGGCTTTAACGGCTATAACCACCTAAAAGACTATCTCGCAAAGGGTGAAAAGGTCGGCCGCATCATCCCTGGACTAAAAGAGAAGTACGACCTAGAGGATCTAAACGCCTATATTAAGCCCGAGCGCGACCTTCAGTTTGCATATCTTGGTATCAAGACACTTTATGACCGCTATCTCATCAAAGATAAGAATGGCATGCCAATCGAGCTACCACAGCACATGTTTATGGCTATTGCGATGTTTCTTGCGCAAAACGAGCTAGATAGCCAAGGCTGGGCTAAGAAATTTTACGATCTTATCTCTAAATTTGAAGTGATGCTAGCCACGCCAACGCTCTCAAACGCAAGGACTACACGCCACCAGCTAAGCAGCTGTTACGTAGGTAGCACGCCTGATAATATTGAAGGAATTTTTGATAGCTACAAAGAGATGGCTCTACTTTCAAAATTTGGCGGCGGTATTGGCTGGGATTGGAGCAAGGTGCGTGCGATGGGTGGCAGTATCGACGGACACAAAAACGCAGCTGGCGGTATTATCCCATTTTTAAAAGTAACAAACGACATCGCAGTGGCGGTCGATCAGCTAGGCACTAGAAAGGGCGCGATAGCCGTTTACATCGAGCCTTGGCATATGGACGTGAGCGATTTTCTCGATCTTCGTAAAAACTCAGGCGAAGAGAGACGCCGTGCACACGAGCTTTTCCCTGCGCTTTGGATAAACGACCTATTTATGAAGCGTGTCAAAGAAAATGGCCGCTGGAGCCTCTTTGACCCAGCTCAGGTAAGCGACCTTTGCGACCTTTACGGCGAGGAGTTTGAGAAGAGATATTTAGAGTATGAAAACGACGAAAATATCCAGAAAAACACCATCCTTGCAAAAGAGCTTTGGAAGAAAATTTTAACTAGCTATTTTGAAACGGGCATGCCATTTTTATGCTTCAAAGACAATGCCAACAAAGCAAATCCAAACGACCACGAAGGCATCATCAGAAGCTCAAATTTATGCACCGAAATTTTCCAAAACACAGCGCCAAACTACTATAAGATCAAGATCACTTATGAAGACGGCGGCGAGGAGCTATTTGACGAAGAAGAAGACATCACGGTCGATAGTGGCATAACTAAAAAAGCCAAAAAGCTAAGCGCGCTTGATAGCCTAAAAGGCAAGCAAATTTTCATCGTAGAAAAAGAGAGCATCGAGGGCAAAACGGCAGTTTGCAACCTTGCAAGTATAAATTTAAGCAAGATAAACAGCAAAGAGGACATCGAGCGTGTCGTGCCGATAGCCATTAGGATGCTTGATAACGTTATAGACCTAAATTTCTACCCGCACAAAAAGGTAAAACACACAAACCTAGCTTCTCGCTCGATCGGCCTTGGTGTCATGGGCGAGGCGCAAATGCTAGCTGAGAAAAACGTAAAATGGGGCAGCTATGAGCATTTGGCGCTCATTGATAGCATAATGGAAAACATAAGCTACAACGCGATCTACGCTAGCTCAAATTTAGCCGTAGAAAAGGGCGTCTATCCAAAATTTGAAGGCTCAAAATGGAGCAAAGGCATCATGCCGATAGACACCGCAAATGAGAATGCAAAAGCTCTTTTAAACGACAAAGGCGGGCTATTTGACGAAAATGTCTGCGACTGGGATAAGCTAAGAGAAAAGGTTAAGCGTGACGGCATGAGAAACGGCTACCTAATGGCGATCGCTCCAACTAGCTCGATCTCGATCCTTGTTGGCACTACTCAGACCATCGAGCCAGTCTATAAACGCAAGTGGTTTGAGCACAACCTAAGCGGTATGATCCCAAATGTCGTGCCAAATTTAAGCCCTGATACTTGGCAGTTTTACACGCCAGCTTACGAGCTTGATCAAAGAATTCTTATAAAAGCAGGCGCTATCCGCCAAAAATGGATCGACCAAGGTCAAAGCTTAAATATCTTTATGAGCTTAGACAAAGCAAGCGGCGGATATCTAAGTGAAATTTACACACTTGCATGGGAGCTTGGACTAAAATCAACTTACTATTTACGCTCAGAGTCGCCTGATAGTGAAAAACTAAACGACGTAGCTGACCGCTCGATAGAATGTGAAGGTTGTCAGTAAAAAGCAAAAGGATTAATATATGAAACTAGATAGATTTGAAATAAAAAATTTTCGTTCTATAGAAGATATAAAGATAAATATCAAAGAAAAAAACGGAAAAAAATGTCTAATCTTAGTAGGCAAAAACGAGGCTGGAAAAAGTAATATATTAAAGGCTATATCTGCGGTATTTAATGGATATAAGGTTAGTATAAAAGACCAAAGAAAAACAGCCTCAGATGATAAATATTACATTCGTGCGATATTTAAGTTGGAAGAGAATGATTTTAATGTGTTAGAAACAGAGTTATTTGAAGAATATAATATAGAAGATACTAACATATTCCAAAATAACTCAAATATTAAAGATTTTATTCAAGATGCTTTTGATGAAATCGTATTAAGATTAGATATAAAAGACAATACGAAACCGCGCTTAACCTATTGGGAACATGAAGAACTAAATGATAAATATAAAGTATCTAACTTATTCTACTATAGTACAGATAATCGACAAATTACAAAATTAGAAGGTGAAAGTAATAGTTCTTTGCTTGAGCCTTTGACATATGATTACATAGAGAGAATTGTGTTTGAAATAATAAAAAATAAAATACACATAGAGGATATTTATAGGCGAGTTGTATTTTGGGAGTATAGCGATAGTCATTTATTACCATCTAACGTAAATATAGAAAACTTTAAAAATAACCCAGACATATGTATGCCTTTAAAAAATATTTTTTATTTAAGCAATATAAAAGATATTCAACAAGATATTGAAAATGCAGCCAAAAAAGATAAAGGACTACATGGCTTTTTAGATAATATATCTAATAAAGCTACAAAAGAATTTAGAAAAATATGGCCTGACTTAAAAAATATAGAGTTTGTTATAACGAAAGATGGTGAAGAGTTTGATATACGAATAAAAGAAAAAGAGTTTTATTCTAATGAGGATAGGAGTGATGGCTTTAAAAGGTTTATAGCGATATTGCTTATACTTTCGATTGAGTCTAGAATGCAAGAAGCCGATAACAGATTAATTTTATTTGACGAACCAGATACTTTTTTATATCCAACTAGTGCGAGATTTTTAAAAGAAGAATTACTAAAAATTTCAGAGAATTCTATTGTAATATATTCTACACATTCTCCTTTTATGATAGATAACGAGTGCATAGAGAGACATCTAGTTATAGAAAGAAAGGATGATATTTCAGAAATAGTCACGCAAGACAAGTCGCCGTTTCAAGAAGACGAACTTTTAAAAAGAGCAATTGGAAGTAATATATTTGAAAGCATACAGTCAAAAAATATTATTTTTGAAGGATATACGGATTATAAAGTGTTTAAAATTGCTTATAAAGACAAAGATTTTAAAGATTGTGGTCTAGTTTATATGGGAGGTATAAAAGAAGTTAATACAATAACCACAATGATGATGCTAACCGGCAAAAAATTCCTTATAGTATCAGACAGTGATGAAACTTCAAAGAACAAAAGAAAAGATTTTGAAAAAGATTTTCCTGATTTAAAAGAAAATTGGCTTGAGTATGATGAAGTTTGCGATAAATCCAATAAAATAAAAACACTTGAAGATTTTTATAAAGTAGATTATTTGTCAGTTAAAATCAAACAGTACAATGAAAACTATGAATACGATAAAAAGAAATCTAGCATTGACAATATAGATAAAGCCGTAAGTCAAGATAAAGAAAAAAGGCAAGAGATAAAAAATGCACTAGCAATTAATGCTAAAAAAGAAAATATAAAAAAAGAATATTTTGACTTTATTAAAAAGATCGAAAATAAACTGGATAGTGAAAAGTAAGATAATAAGTTACTAACCCTGCATCTTTTTATAATTTTAG
The DNA here is from genome assembly GCF_015229955.1 of Campylobacter concisus. NCBI lineage: Bacteria > Pseudomonadati > Campylobacterota > Epsilonproteobacteria > Campylobacterales > Campylobacteraceae > Campylobacter > Campylobacter concisus. The sequence goes on along the minus strand of NZ_JAAKYZ010000002.1, from coordinate 119,173 downwards.
TAAAAAGACCGCTCTCGCGGTCTTTAAATTTTTCGGCTTACATGCACCCGCAGCCGCAAGCCTCCGCTTGATTTTATCGCATCAAATACTGCGTCGTAGTTTGCCTCATTCACAATTTCGATAACGATTTATTTTTAAAAGTAGTAGGCTGTTATCGTTTATGGTTATTTTATGAAGTTTTTAAATTTTTTAAGACTATTCCTAAATAAGCTTGATCGGTTTGTAAAATTTTAAACAGACTATCTTAAAAACTAAAATTAGAATAATCATTTAAGTAAAATAACCAAATTTTAGTTTTTAATACTTAAAATACGTAGATAAATACTTAAGAAAACTCTATAAAATTTTATATTTTTTGATAAATATTATTAAACAAAATAAAATAGTTGTCTATTGTTTAAGCTTTCTTGTCCTATACTTTAAAACTCCATATTAAAAAACAATCGGAAAGAGCGAGCGATGCGTGAAATTTTAAAACGAGACGGCACAAGGCAAGAATTTGTAGCATACAAGATAGTAGATGCTATAAAAAAGGCATTTGCCAGCGAAAATAAAGCTTATGACGAGCAAGTTTTTACAAATGTAGTCCAAGATATCTTTCAAAAATCAAGTGCGATAACAGTCGAAGACATCCAAGATGCGATAGAAAAAGAGCTATTTGACGGCGGACATTTTGAAGTTTTAAAGAGCTTCATGCTCTACCGCCACACGCATAAGCTTCAACGTGAGCAAATTTTAGGCCTAAATGACGATACAACTTACATAAATTCAACTCAAACGATAAATGAGTATATAAACGGCACCGACTGGAGAATTTCTGCAAACTCAAATACAAGCTACTCAAATGCAGGACTCATCAACAACACCGCCGGTAAAGTCATAGCAAACTACTGGCTAGACGCTGTTTATAGCAAAGAAGAGGGACTTGCTCACAGAAATGGTGACTACCACATCCACGACCTTGACTGCCTTACAGGGTATTGTGCTGGCTGGAGCTTGCGAGCTTTGTTAAACGAGGGCTTTAACGGCGTTCGTGGCAGGGTCGAGAGCAAGGCACCAAAGCACTTTAGAGAAGCACTTTATCAAATGGCAAATTTCTTAGGAATTTTGCAAAGCGAGTGGGCGGGTGCTCAGGCGTTTTCTAGCTTTGATACCTACCTTGCACCTTATGTTTTCAAAGATGATCTAAGCGACGCTGAGATCAAAAAGGCGATCACTAGCTTTATATTTAACCTAAACGTTCCTGCGCGCTGGGGACAAAGTCCATTTACAAACGTAACAATAGATATCACATGCCCAAGCGACCTAAGAGATCAGATCCCAACAAGTGATGATATACATCTCTTTACAAATGTAAAAGATGAAAAAATTTTGAAAAAAGCCAACGAGCGTGGCAGGAAAAATTTGATCGATATGACCTACAAGGACTTCGAGCCTGAAATGGCACGCATAGATAAGGCATTTTACGAGGTTTTAACAGCTGGCGACAAATGCTCGCAGCCTTTCACATTTCCGATACCAACGGTAAATATTACAGAGGATTTTGACTGGGATAGCGAAGTGGCGGATGTACTCTTTGAAAATACTGCCAAAATGGGCTCAAGCTACTTTCAAAACTTCATCGGCTCACAATACACTTACGATGAAAATGGCAACAAGATAGAAAACGAAAAAGCCTACAAACCAGGACATGTTCGCTCTATGTGCTGCCGTTTGCAACTTGATCTAAGAGAGCTTTTAAAACGAGGTGGTGGTCTTTTTGGTAGTGCTGAGATGACAGGCTCTATCGGCGTTGTCACTATAAATTTAGCTCGCCTAGGCTACAACTTCAAAGGCGATAAAGTCGCACTTTATAACAGGCTTAGCTATCTTTTGGAGCTTGCTAAATCGACACTTGAAAAAAAGCGTAAATTTATACAAGAGATGTATGACAGAGGGCTTTATCCTTATACGGCTAGATATCTAAAGCACTTTAATAACCACTTTAGCACGATTGGCATAAATGGCATGAACGAGCTTCTTAGAAATTTCACAAATGATAAAGAGAATATCTCAACAAAATTTGGACGCGATTTTGCTATTGAGATGGTCGAGTTTTTGCGCGACAAGATAAGGACATTTCAAGAAGAAACTGGGAATTTATACAACCTTGAGGCGACTCCAGCTGAGGGCACAACATACCGCTTTGCTAAAGAGGATAAAAAGCGCTATCCAGACATCATCCAAGCAGGTGGGGGAGAGAATATTTACTATACAAACTCAACCCAGCTTCCAGCAAATTTTACAGATGATGCTTACGAGGCACTCGATTTGCAAGATGATCTTCAGACTTCATACACTGGTGGCACAGTATTTCACCTTTATATGAAAGAAAGGATCAGCTCACCTCAAGCTTGCAAGGAGCTTGTAAAGAGCATAATCTCAAATTATAAGCTTCCATATATCACGATAACGCCTGTGTTTAGCGTTTGTTCAAAACATGGCTACATTGCTGGAGAGCATGAATTTTGTCCGCTTTGCGATGCAGAATTAATAGAAAAAGAGAAAAACAATTCCAAATAAGGAGAGGAAATGACAGAAAAAGAAATTTTAGAAAAAGTACAAGATAAACGCACAAAATGCGTAGTCTATACTCGTGTTATGGGTTATCATCGCCCAGTTGAGAGCTTTAACCTTGGTAAAAAAGGTGAGCACAAAGAGCGTATTAAATTTGATGAATACGCAAGTTGCTGCAAAAGATAATTACCGCAGCCAATAAAATATAAAAAACTCAAATAAAAAAGGCACAATCTTCTGTGCCTTTTAAATCTCAAAAGGTCCGTAAAATTGCATAAAGTCTTTAGTATAACGCCGTTTACTACGCTTGATTATCCAGATAAAGTGGCTGCGGTAGTTTGGTTTGCAGGCTGTAATATGCGATGCGTGTATTGCTACAATATAGAAGTTGTAAATTCAAATGGCAATATAGAAATGGATGAGGTTTGTAACTTCTTAGACCGCCGCATAGGCAAGCTAAATGGCATCGTTTTTAGTGGTGGCGAATGCACGGCAAATCCTTTGTTTTTAAAACTCGCAAGAGAGGTTAAGTCAAGAAATTTTTGCCTAAAGGTCGATACAAATGGCTCTCATATTGAGATTTTAAAAGAGGCGATAGGCGAGGGACTGATTGACTATATCGCACTTGATTTTAAAGCGCCAAAAGAGAAATTTACGGGCATAAGTGGCTCAAATTTATATGAAAAATTTATTAGCACACTAAAATATCTACTTGAGATAAATTTCGATTTTGAAGTAAGAACAACCGTGCATGCAGATTTTTTAGATGAAACAGATATTTCTTTGATGTCTGAAATTCTTTATGACCTTGGATATAGAGGCAATTATTATTTGCAAAAATTCCTTAGCACAGGTGAAAATTTTGGAAATTTAGTTGATGCTAAAAGTAGCTTTGATCCGAAAAAAATCATCTCAAAACTTCCTATCAAACTAAGAAATTTTTAAATTTCTACTCATTATTTTTAACAAAAATTTTTGCTTTGCAAAACTATAATCATTAAAACTAATAAGGAGAAACTATGCAAAATTTTAGCTTTTTAAACCCTACAAAAATAGAATTTGGCAAAGACAAAGAGCAAAATATCGGCAGATACATGAAAGAATTTGGCGTTAAAAAGACGCTTATCATCTATGGCAGCGATAGGGTCATAAAAAATGGCCTTTTTGATGTGGCAGCAAAGAGCCTAAGTGCAAATGGTATCGAGTTTTGCAAGATAGGTGGCGTGAAGTCAAACCCAGTGCTAAGCAAGGTAAATGAGGCTATAAATTTAGCTAAAAAGCAAGGTGTCGATAGCGTGCTAGCAATAGGCGGTGGCTCGGTGCTTGACACGGCAAAGGCAGTGGCTGCAGGAGTAAAATATAACGGCGATGTTTGGGACTTTTTTACCGGCAAAGATCCAAGCGAAGCGCTTATGATCTTTGACATCATAACGCTTGCAGCAACTGGCTCAGAGATGAACGGCGGCTCAGTCGTCACAAACGAAGCCACAAAACAGAAATTTGCTATGCACGGAGCATGTCTTTACCCAAAAGTTTCAGTGATAAACCCAGTGCTTCAAGCAAGCGTGAGCAAGGAGTATTTGGTCTATTCAGCCTCTGACATCATCGCTCACAGCATCGAGGGCTACTTTACGGCGAGCGTTCAGCCTGAGATCATAAATTTATACATCGAAGCAAACATAAAAACCGTTATGAAAACGACTGAAATTTTACTAAAAGAGCCAGAAAACTATGACGCTAGAGGCGAGTTTGCCTGGGCTGCTACGATAGCGTTAAATGGCTTAACTTACGTTGGCACAGCTGGCTACTCATATCCAAATCACATGATCGAGCACGCCATAGGTGCGGTGGTTGATTGCGCGCATGGGGCTGGGCTAAGTGTCGTGATGCCAGCTTGGATGAAGTGGTATAAGAGTAGAAATTTAAAGGCATTTAAGCGCTTTGGCAAAGAAATTTTTGGCGTGGATGACGCAGACGCAGGCATAGAGAAATTAAAAGAGTGGTTTAGCAAGATCGGCACGCCAACAAGCCTTATTGAAATCGGCGTTGATGAGACAAATTTAGACGAGATCATGACGCTAGTTTATGACTACGCCAAGGGCAGGGGCTTGGAGCAAATTTATACAAAAGAAGCTATAAGTGAAATTTTTGCCTTAGCGAGATAGAATTTATCTAAATTTTATAAAGGAAAGATATGAAAAAGATCGCTCTTATAGCTGGAGCTAGCGGTGCTTTGGGAAGTGAGATTTTAAAAAATTTATGCCAGAGCGAGCATTACAGTAAGGTTATCGCCCTTGCTAGGCACGAACTAAATTTTACTCATGAAAAGCTTGAAGTAAAGATAGTAAATTTTGATGATTTTAAAGATGAGGTGCCATTTATCGCTGATGACGTATTTTGCGCGCTTGGCACGACGATGAAAGCGGCAAAGCACAAAGAGCAGTTTTATAAAGTCGATGTGACCTATCCGCTAAATTTCGCGAAATTTGGCTTGGAGTGCGGCGCAAAACGCTTTGTTTTGCTCTCGGCTGCAGGTGCTAGTAGAAAGTCAGGCTCGTTTTACCTAAAGGCAAAAGGCCAAGCAGAAGCAAAGATAAAAGAGCTTGGATATAGCTCATTTCACGTCGTTAGGCTGCCGCTTATTGAGGCTGAGAGAAAGGACTTTAGGCTTGGCGAGTATCTAGCGATAAAGGCGTTTAAATTTATCCCAAAAGGCTTTTTTGACGAGTATCGTCCGATGAGAGCAGCTGATATCGCTAAAGTGATCGTGCAAGTAGCGCAAGATGACCACGGCGAAGGTGTGAAAATTTATAGCCCGGTGGAGTATGCGAAGTGAAAAGATACATCGCCATAACTGGAGCAAGTTCAGGCATAGGAGCGGCCGTGGCAAAGGCATTTGCGAGGCGTGGGAAAAATTTGATCCTTATTGCAAGGCGTGGCGAGCTTTTAAAGGAGCTAAAAAGCGAGATAGCTAAATTTGCAAATGTCGATGTGGTGATAGAGCTTTGCGACCTTTCAAAACAAGAAAATGCTCTTTCTCTTTGGCAAAAATTAGAAAAATATGAGCTAAAAGCGCTTATAAACAACGCTGGCTTTGGCGACTATAATAAGGTCGGCGAGCAAAATTTAGAAAAAATCACGCAGATGATAAATTTAAACATCATCTCACTTGTCACGCTCTCAACGCTATTTACGAAAAAGTATAAAGACAAAGAGACACAGCTTATCAACATATCCTCGATAGGCGGCTACAAGATCGTACCAAACGCCGTCACATACTGCGCTAGCAAATTTTTCGTAAGTGCCTTTAGTGAGGGACTTTACCACGAGCTAGCACAGGACAAGCAGGCAAAGATGCAAGCAAAAGTATTAGCTCCAGCTGCCACAAAAACAGAATTTGGCATGGTGGCAACTAGCAAAGAGAACTACGACTACGACAAGGCGTTTAAAAAGTACCACACGAGCGAGCAGATGGCGGAGTTTTTGCTTCGCCTTTATGATAGCCATTACTGCGTTGGCTCGGTCGATAGAGATAGCTTTGAGTTTAGCCTAAGTAAGCCAAAATTTGACTATGCGGTCAAATACGAGCCAAAAGATAACTAGGCGCTAAAGCCCTGGTAGCCTACGCCAAGGCTAGTAAAGCAAAAAAGTAGGACAAAATGAAAAGGCAGATCATGAAAGGCGTTAGAGTTGCTATTTTAGGGGTTTGTTTAGTAGGTGCTTGCTTTGGAAATGAACTTAAATTTGACGAGAGCAAGTTTGAGCTAAAAAGCGTGCAAGTTGGCGAGAGGACGCTTAAATTTAGAGCATATGAAGGCATAGTCTATGTGGCAAAGCCAGTTAGCGACTATGAGGTCTTAAATTTTTACGTGCCAGAGGAGAAATTTAGCGATCAAAAGAGCGCTATTTTCATGCCAAACGCGATCGGCGGCTATATGAGCGCAATGCCACCAAAGCCAGAAATCAAAAACGAAAAGCCAAATGCCACTCTTGAAGTGCTTCTTAGAGGCTATGTCGTGGCAAGCGTTGGCGCTAGAGGCAGGACGCTAAAAAATGGCGAGAAATTTATCGGCAAAGCCCCAGCAGCGATAGTCGATCTAAAAGCGGCTGTTAGATATCTTAAATTTAACGACAAATTTATGCCAGGCGACGCAAATAAGATCATCTCAAACGGTACGAGCGCAGGCGGCGCGATGTCAGCACTTCTTGGCACAAGCGCAAATGCAAAAGAGTATGAGCCATATCTTAAAGAGCTAGGCGCTGCAAAGGCGGACGATCAAATTTATGCCGTCTCAGCCTACTGCCCTATGACAAATTTAGAGCATGAGGACGAGGCGTATGAGTGGATGTTTGGGGATTTGGATAAATTTGAAAGAATAGACTTTTCAAGTCTTGATGCGAGCACTTTTAACGATAGAAGCAAAAAGCCAAAGACTATCACAGGCGAGCTAAATGCCACGCAAAAAGAGCTCTCACGCGAGCTAAAGAGTAAATTCCCAGCCTATCTAAACTCGCTAAATTTAAAAGACGCCAAAGGCCACGCATTAAGCCTTGATGAAAAGGGCGAGGGCAGCTTCAAAGAGTATATAAACGCCCTCATCTCAAAGGCATTTACCGCTACAAAAAGTAGCGACAAAAACATGCTCACGCCTAAATTTATAACTCTTGACACGCAGGGCTGCTCGCTTGGATATACATTTAAGCTTGAAGACTTCATCGCCTCGCTAAAGCGTGCCAAAGCGGTGGTTGCCTTTGACGGATTTGGACTAGAAAATCCCGAAAATGATCTCTTCGGTGATAGCAAAACGCCCGCAAAGCACTTTACTAAATTTGCAAAAGAGCGAAGCAAGGGCGAGATGGCGCAGGCTAGCGTCATAAAGATGATGAACGCGATGAACTACACTAAAAACAAAAATGCAGCGAAATTTTACCGCATAAGGCAGGGCACAAATGATACCGACTTAGCGCTTGTGGTGCCTGCTATGCTCGCACTCTCGCTTAAAAATGCTGGCAAAGAGGTTGATTTCGAAGCGGTCTGGGGACAAGGACATGGTGGCGACTACGACCTAGACGAGCTTTTTGCTTGGGTAAAAAGAGTGGAGCAGAAATAAATTTATAGGAAATTTTATGTTTAAAAAGCTATTTTTACTAGCGGTTTTGACAACTTTTGCCTTTGGGGCGGAGGCAAAAGTGAGCTTACATGAGTTGCTTTCAACGCCAAATAACAAGACTTTACTAAAGCAGCTTGGCAGGGAAAAAATACTAAGCTCAAAGAGTGAGCCAGGCACACAGGCGATCTTTTTTGCAAGCGCAAAGAGTAAGCCAGAGCTGTTTTATGTGCTTGAGTTTTACGAGGACGAGGCGGTTTATAAAAAGCATATAAGCTCGGCGCATTTTAAGAAATTTGCAAGCTCAAGCGCTGAAATTTTGGCTAGCAAAAAAGCTATCGGCTTGAAAAAAGGGCTGCGTTTTCTAAAAATTTAACGCCAGATAGGCTAAAAGATGCCTACTTTCACATCACAAATTTAAGCCTTTTGGCAAAAAGCGATGCGAAATTTGAAAAGATCATCAAAAAATATATGCAAAAAAGCGTAGATGAGGGCGCTTACGCACAGTTTGCCTTTAGTCAAAAAGAGGCACCTAATAAGTGGGTGCTGGTTGAAATTTACAAAGACGAAGCTAGCTTTGAGAGCTACCGCCACAGCGAAAACTACAAGGCTTACGCCAAAGAGCGAGCAGGGCTAATAGACGAATTTGATGGCTTTGGTCTTAAGAACGAGACCTCATTTAGCAAGATAAAATTTTAGGAGATGTTATGAAGAAAATTTCACTTTTTTGTGCACTAGCACTTGTTAGCAGCACGGCTTTTGCCCTTGATAAGGCAGGATGTGAGAGTTTAAAAGACGCGAAAATTTTAAACAACGAGATGATAGATGCGCTGTGGAACGAAAAGGATAAAGAGCATGCTAGCTAAGAGCAAGACCTATGCTGGCAAGGAATTTTTGGTGTGTGCGTATCCAAAGGTGGCTACATACGTGGGTGGCGACACGAGCAAGGCTAGTAGCTTTGTTTGCAAGTAAATTTAAGAAAGTAAATTTAAGGGGCAAAAATGAGTGAAATTTTAGTTGTATCAGGTCACACTGACCTTGAAAATTCCTTTGCAAATAAGATTATATTGAGCGAGCTAAAAAAGCAGGTGCCGGAGGCTAAATTTGACATACTAAGCGAGCTTTATAAAAACTACGTGATAGACGTAAAAGCCGAGCAAGAAAAGCTAGTAAAGGCTGATGTGATCGTGCTTGTTTATCCATTTTTCTGGTACGGCGTGCCATCGCTTTTACAAAAGTGGCTCGAAGATGTGCTAGTTCATGGCTTCTCTCATGGCAGCAGCGGAGATAAGCTACGGGGCAAAAAGCTGGTGCTTTCATTTACCTCTGGTGCGCCTGAGGAGCTTTATAAAAAAGAGGCGCTTCAGCACTACGAGATAGAGGAATTTTTGCCGTCACTTAAGGCGTTAGCAAATATGTGTGGCATGGAGTTTACAGGATATGTTTATAGCGGAGGGCTATCATATCAGAGCAGGTACGATGAGGCAAAGCTTGCTTTGATGAGGCAAAAGGCGCTTGATCACGCAAAAAGACTTGGCGAGCTGATAGGTAAAATTTCATGATACCAGCGAAATTTTATAGATATGTTTTTGCGTTTATAATGTCAGCATTTATGGCATTTTTTATGTCGTTTGTGCTGACGTATCTAAACCTTGGCTTTGTTGATGGCTTTATGAAAATTTGGCTAATTGCTTATGTAAAAGCCTTTGTAGTGGCGTATCCCGTGCTTTTGCTAGTTTCGCCATTTGTAACGAAACTCACACAAATTTTATGCAAAAAATAAAATAATAATATACGTTATCAATAAAAATTATTATTTACTTATTTTAATTATTTGGTTATAATCCAATTAAAATTTATCAAAATAGGAGTCAAAATGAGACAGTACGAAACATACAAATGCGAAAAATGCGGCAACGAGATTGAGGTGCAAAAGGTTGGTGGCGGTACACTAACCTGTTGCGGCGAAGAGATGAAGTGCGTCACTGAAAATTTAACAGCTGTAAATTTGATGAAGGCATTTGCTGGTGAGTCACAAGCTAGAAATAAGTATGAGCTTTACGGCGATTTAGCCAAAGAAGCAGGCTATCACGCGATAGCTAGACACTTTTACGAGGCAGCTGAAAATGAAAAATGGCACGCAAGAGCTGAGTTTAAAAAATATCACGAGCTAATGAACGATCCAATTGACAAGATGGATAAAAATTTACTTGATGCGGCAGCTGGTGAAAACTATGAGCATACGACAATGTATCCAGACTTTGCAAAGATCGCAAAAGAAGAAGAGCTAAGAGATGTTGAGAGGCTATTTAACGCGATCGGCAAGGTTGAGGTTGAGCATGAAAGAGAGTATTTGGAGCTTAAAAAGATGCTTGATGAAGAGGGCTTTTTTGAGAGCGACGAAGAGGATATCTGGGTTTGCGAGGTGTGCGGACACGTTCACAGAGGCAAAAAAGCTCCAGGTGCTTGCCCGCTTTGCAAAGCTCCAAAAGAGTATTTTAAACGCGAATTTCTAGGCTAAAAAGCCAAAATAGCCAAGGCGCCTAGCTTTGGCTATGAATTTTTTATTTCAAATTTATTCCCTTATAAGCAGAAAGTATTATAATTATTTTAAATTTTTATAAGGAGAAAGAGATGAAAAAATCACTTTTAGTTTTAGCTACTCTTGGCTTTGCACTAAGCCTAAACGCTGCAGATCTTACAGATACTTGCAAATCATACTTCTCAGACATCGACAAAATGGTTGAAGCTTACAAACAAGCTGGACAAGATCAACAAGTAAAAATGTATGAAGATCAAAAGAAACAATCAATGGACCAACTAGCTTCTTTACCAAAAGAGCAACAAGATGCTACTTGCAAACAAGCTAAAGAGATGTTTGCTCAAGTAATGGAACAAATGAAAAAACAAGGTCTTTTAAAATAAATTTTATGGCTAGTTTTTCTAGCCATATCCTAATCCTCTTTTTCTAATTCGTTATTTACGCCGATTTCTTTTACTTCTATATCTTTTTGCTCGTCTGGAGACAAGCGTTTAAAATTTTCAAGTCTACTAACAAGACCATCTCTACCACTAAAACTTGATGCAAGGGCGTTAAAATGTTTATTCGCAGTATTTAGTGTATTGCTAAGTCTATTCATATGCTCGGCCACATTGCGGACTTTATCATAAATTTTAATCGCACTCTTTACGATATTTTTGGCCTCTTCATTGCCACGCTCTATGCGCCATAAATTTGCCACTGTGCGAAGAATAGGCATAAGTGTAGTGTGAGATACTAGTATTACGCGCTTTTGAAATGCGTAGTCAAAAAGTGAACTATCAAATTTCATAGCCTCGATATATGCTGGCTCAATTGGTATAAACATCAATACAAAATCAGGACTATCAGGTACGATCTCGCCGTAATTTTTGCTATTTAAGCTATCTATGTGATTTTTCATAGAAGCAATATGCTCTTTTAATGCTAAATTTAGCTCCTCTTCGTTGCTGGCTGTGATAGCCTTTTCGTAAGCTATAAGTGAGACTTTAGAATCAACTATTAGATGCTTGCCATCTGGTATCTTTACTATAAAATCAGGAATAAGACGTTTGCCTTCTTCGTTCTTGAAATTTTGTTGTGTCAAGTAATGCTCATCTTTTACAAGTCCAGAAGCCTCAAATGTGCGTTCAAGCTGTATTTCGCCCCAGTTTCCAAGTGTTTTATTGCTACCTTTTAATGCAGTGGCTAGTGAGTTTGCCTCTTTTGACATTGAGATACCAATCTCACTTATGTGCTTAATCTGCGTTCCTAGCGCGCTCATGCCTTTAACTGACGCGTCATGGACTGCATTTACGCGCTCTTGAAAGGTTGAAATTTGCTCCTTTAGTGGCTTTAGTAAAAGATCTAAAGAATTTTGGCTATTTTGTGTGAAATTTGCACTTTTTTCTTCAAATATTTTATTTGCAAGATTAGAAAATTCCAAATTTAACTCATTTTTTACTTTTAATAAATTTGCCTCTTGCTCTTTTAGGCTATTTTCTTTTGCTTCTATTTCATTTCTAAGCACAGCCATATCACGTTTTAATCTATTTTCTCTCTCACTCGCTTCAGCTAAAGCATTTTTATTTTGATTTAGCTCAGCTAGTGTTGCAGTGAAATTTGCCTCGTTATTCTTGGCCTTTTCATTTGCTGTACCGATACTCTCTTTAAGCTCATTTATCACGCGCTCCATCGCATCTTCAGCTTCGTCTTTTTGGGCTATTTTGGTTTTTAGCGCATCGATCTCACTGATAAGCTCGTCTATTCGCTCGTGATTTGACATAAGTCTTGCTTTTTGCTCGCTGATAAGCTGTAAATTTTCACTATTTTGAGATGATAAATTTGCTAAATTTGATGAAATTTCAAAATTTTCTTGCTCTTTTTGCGCCAAATTTCTTTTTAGCTCGAGTTTGTCCCTATTAAATGAATAGATGACAAATATCGCAATCAAAAATAGTACTCCTAAAAATATGGCAGCATAAAAATAAAAATCTTGTTGCATTTAGTATCCTCAAAAAATAAAGAAATTTTTATATTTTTACAAAAGCAAAGAGACACTCCTTGCTTTTGTGATAAATTTTTATGCTTCTAGCACTGCTCCGTTGCTTGCGTTTGTGACTAGTTTGCGGTACTGTCTTAGCCAGCGAGATGTTAGCGGTTTATCAACTGGCTTAAATTCCGCTCTTCTCTTTGCGATCTCAGCTTCGCTTAGGCGAACGTTTATCTCGTATTTATCGACGTCTATATCGATGATGTCGCCATCTTTTAGCAAGCCTATCATGCCGCCTTCAGCTGCTTCTGGACTTACGTGACCGATGCTTAGACCTCTTGTCGCCCCGCTAAAGCGACCATCTGTGATGAGCGCCACGTCTGCGCCAAGGCCTCGTCCCATGATGAGTGAAGTAGGACTTAGCATCTCTTGCATGCCAGGGCCTCCGCGCGGACCTTCGTATCGGATGACGACGACATCGCCTTTATCTACTTTGCCACTTGAGATGCCAGCTATTGCTTCATCTTGTGAGTTAAAGCAGACAGCTTTGCCGCTAAATTTACGCTCGCCAACGATACCAGCTGTCTTGATGACACAGCCTTGCTCGGCTAAATTTCCAAATAAAATGGCAAGTCCGCCAACTTGTGAATAGGCGTTTTCTACTTTGTGAATGATGCTTTCATCTTTGATGTCACTTATCTTTACACGCTCTCCTAAAGTTTCTCCGCTAACTGTGAGATTGTCTAAATTTAGCATGCCGTTATCTCTACGTGAAATTTCTTTTATCACCGCATTCATACCACCAGCTCTGCCGATATCCTCCATGTGCACGTTTGGCAAGCTTGGACTGATCTTAGCGATGTGAGCGATATTTTGGCTGATTTTATTTAGCTCTTTGATATCTAAATTTACGCCAGCCTCTCTTGAGATAGCTAGCATGTGAAGAACGGTGTTGCTGCTACCACCCATCGCCATATCAACGACAAGTGCGTTGCGGATCGCTTTTTCATTTAGTATGTTTCTTATCTTAAATTTCTCATCAAGGGCGATCTGGCAAATTCTGCGAGCAGCCTGCCTGATGAGCTCCTCACGCTCCGGAGTTAGCGCTAGGATAGTGCCGTTGCCAGGGAGCGCTATGCCCATCGCCTCGCAAAGCGTGTTCATAGAATTTGCCGTAAACATACCGCTGCAACTACCACCACTTGGACATGCGTTGCACTCGATATCTCTTAGCTCGGCCTCGTCTATCTCTTTGGTCTCAAATTTACCAACCGCCTCAAACGCAGTCGCAAGGTCGATTGGCTTGCCATCTTTTGTGTAGCCCTTTTTCATTGGGCCACCGCTTACAAACACGGTTGGGACATTGACCCTTAAAGCACCCATAACCATGCCAGGGACTATCTTATCGCAGTTTGGCATACAAACGAGTGCGTCAAGTGCGTGAGCGTTCATCACGGTCTCTATCGAGTTTGCGATGATCTCACGGCTAGGCAAGCTATATAGCATGCCGCCATGCCCCATCGCTATGCCATCATCCACACCTATGCAGTTAAACTCAAATGGAATACAGCCATTTTTGCGAATTTCATCTTTTAAAATTTGTGCATATTTATTTAAGAAAAAGTGGCCAGGTATGATCTCTATAAAGCTGTTTGCAACGCCGATAAAGGGTTTAGCAAAGTCATCGTCTTTTAGTCCAGTCGCACGTAAAAGTGAGCGGTGTGGGGCTCTTGTGTAGCCTTTTTTGATTATATCGCTTCTCAAATTTGATCCTTTTTTAAAATTTGAGAGGATTTTATCACATATAAAGTATCAAAGATTTTAAAAAAATTTTGCAAATTTAAAAATTTTTTTATTACATAAATAACACATTAAATTTTTAAAATTTATCCAAAAAGGATGAGCTAAATAGCTACGAAATTTCGGTAATTTTAATCAAAGCAGTATGCAAAATAATAACGTAAAAATATTATCAATGTGTTATAAATATTGATTTATAGGGCTTTATTGTACCTTGGTACAATTTACAAGACCTATGAAAATTTATACAATGCGATAAAATTTTTTAACAAGGATGAGAAAATGATCGCAAAAATAGAGGGCATAAAATGATGCCAATGCAAACTAAAATTTTAAATTCTGGCGCAAACTTTTATGAAAATAACTTCACAAATACAACTTTAATTTTTCCTTTTTACGCGAAAAAGTAAAACAACTTCTAATCTCCAAAACAAGAGCGATTTAGCTTTTATTTTAAATTTAATTTATAGTTAAGAGAGTTTTATATGCAAAGTGAAAAAACAGAAATTTTACTTGATGAAGTGAATGAAACAATAGATTCGATATTTAGAACCTGTAATAAAAATGGTGGAACAAAGAAAGCTTTGGAAAATAGAAAGCTAAATAAAGAAATTTTAAAAGATAAATTTGCATCAATCTTTTTAAAATTTGACCAGATAGACGATGATAATTTTAAAAGCATAGTCCTTGCAAGTGATGAGACAAAAGAGCTAAGCGAGATGGTAAAAGCATTTGAAGCGGATAAAGATATAGACTTGCCAGAACTAGAGCGAGCGATAAATTTTAACCTTACTAGAATCAAAGAAGCAATCTATAAATTTCAAAACAACAACTAAAAGCTGGTGAGAGAAAAATCTCACACCAGATACTGCTAATAACTAAATACCTCCGGATCAATAACCATCGCCCTATAAGCAACATCATCTCTTGAAGCAGAGTCCACATCCATCTCAAATTTGATCTCATTTGTCTTTGGATCGATCTCAACTAAGACCATTTTGATAGTCTTGTCAGGGCGAAGTAAATTTACATTTGAGCTTGAGATGAAGTAGGTATTTTTATCTTTTTGCCACTCGACGTTGCTAGTAACTGCGCTATAAAAGTCAAATCCACGCTCTTTGCCAAACTGCCAAGTTTGTTCAACCGTGCCCTTTTTCTCATCTATCTTGTACTCAACTGCGCGGGAGTATTTATCCTCTTTAAAGGCTGGCTGCTCCATACCCCTTGCATCGCCATTGTCAAATACGCTTAGGTGTTTTATGCTGCCTTTGTTGTCGTATCTTGGTGTTAGCCATGCGGTGTGCTGAGTCCATGACCAGTCAAATTCGCCCTCGCATTTTGAGTTTTCGCATTTTATCTTATTACCTTTGCTATCGACTGGAGTTAGCACTTTGGCTTTAAATTCTTCACTCCAGCCCTCAGGCGAAGCTAATATCCATTTTACTTTTTTATCACGTCCTATCTTTACGATGCCTTGGTGGCGAAGTGAGAGGATGATGCTATCGTCGCTCTCATCGTATGAGATAGAATTTACGTGAGCCCAGTTTCTACCTGTGCCAGTAGAGGTGATGTCGCCAAATGGCTGATCGTCGCTTATCTTTATCTCTTTTGCGTCCATATCGATATTTAGGCAAACAGCTCTAGCATCAAGCGCTTTTATGAGGTTGCTGCGGTAGACATTGTTGCCAAAAATTTCATTTAGATCCCACTCTTCGACCACCTTACCGGTGTTATCGACCTCGATGATGTGATCTCTTATGGTGTGAGAAATTTTGCCATCTTTGTGATGGTAGTTGTATTTGCCAACTCTAAGAAGCGCGTGATCATCCTTTAATGGCATAACTTCATGGCTTAGATCGATGTAGCCTCTTGGAAGCGGGCGATTATAAATTTCTTTTCCCATAAGGTCATATCTTAGATATCTTTGAGCCATGCCAAAGCTGATATCGCCATTTTTTAGCTGATGAAAGCCCATCATCATGCCTCCATCCATCACTCTTCTCTCGCTGCGGTCGTAAAATTTCTGATAGTCAAGATACCATCTGACCTCGCCTTTGGTATCTATGATGTAGTTTTCGGTAAAGTCGTTCCAGCTAGCAGCTCCGCCATTTTTCCAATCAAGCGGTTTATAGACGCTTGTAATTGTATTATTTATGAGATAGAGCCTGTTTTTAAAGGCAGGATCGACCTTTTTGACGCGAGTCTTTTGCATGTGAGAAAATCTAAAATCACGGCTATATGTGACGATAGGCTGGGCGTAAATTTTATATGTTTCTACCTTTTTAGCTCCATTAAATGTGTAGCTAAGCACGACCTCGTTTAGATAGTCAGGATAAAGGCCCCAAATAGGCACACCATCATGCGTAAGCAAAGCATGCTCTGAGACGTTATAGTCGATGTCGATACCGCCATCTGGCTTACCTTTTACTTTGACATGGATATCTTTGATGTCTTTGCCGGCTCTATCGATGATAGCAGTTAGAGGCGATACGTCATAAGGATTTATAAAGACTGATCCAAGCTCGCCTTGAACCTTTACGTGATGAGCCAGGACTCCAGCCTCTAGTGGCGTGATGCCTATACTAAGACCACTAACCAAAACAGCCGCAAGGGCAACAGAACCTAAGAAATTCTTGCTCATTTTCGCTCCTTTAATAAAATTTAATGATATCTTACTACCCAAATTTCACACAGAACTAACGCTTATATGAAAAGTGGCTTAAGTAAATTTATAAAAGAGTCGTTTTAAAGGGTAAAAATAAAAAGAAGAATTTAGGAGCAAACGCCCCTAAATTTTAGTTATTTGCATCAAATTTCTTAAGAGAAAAAAGAACAAATTTATAGCTAGCAAATAGCGTCACTGGCCAAAGTATCAAAAAAATTCCTGCTTCTAACATCTTTTATCCTTAGTATGCGTGATGATCGTTTTTGATCTCGTCTTGCGTGATCTTCTTGCTATCTATCGCTCTCCAGACGACGATAATATAAGCAAGCACTACTGGCACTAGCAAGCTAACATAGGCCATAACGCCAAGCGTATAGTGGCTAGAGCTTGCATTTTTGATAGTTAGCGAGCTAGCAAGGTCGCTAAATGACGGATAAAATGCAGTGCCATTTAGGCCTGTTATCAAAAATAGCGCAGTTACAGCTAGCGTAACGCCAACGCCGTAAGCAAAAATTCCACGAATACTTTTTGTAAATGCCCCTTGGAAAATTCCAACAAGTACCAAAACAACGCCAACAAGAAGCAATATGCCAACGATAGGCATTTCGATCAAATTTATAGCGTATTTGTAAGGCATAAGGCTAACTACGCCGTTTGCGTCGTATGCAAAGCCATCTTTTGTAAGCACCCAAGCAAGAAATCCTAGGAAAAATGGCAAGAATAGCACGGTGTTAATAAGTAGCTGTTTTCTAGCGTTTTGTATAAATTCGCCATCAGCGATGTTGTTCATAAGATATAAGCAGCCACCTACGCGAGATAGGAAAAACATTGCTATGCCAAGCAAATACAAGTAAGGATTTGCCAATGCTTCAAGACCGCGAAATGGAGTCTTCCACTCGACAAAGTTGTGCTCATTTAGCACAAAGTCACTTCCGCTAAAAAATGTACTAACCGCCATGCCAATAAGGATAACGCCAAGTGAGCCATTTATGAAAAGGAAAATTTCATAAGTTCTAGCGCCTAAGAAGTTATCAGGCTTTTTGCGGTACTCGTAGCTTACAGCTTGGATGATAAAGCAAAATAAAATAGCCAACCAAACCCAGTAGGCACCACCAAAGCTAGTAGCGTAAAATAGTGGGAACGCCGCAAAGCACGCACCACCAAACATAACAAGCGTCGTGAATGTAAGTTCCCATTTTCTACCGATAGAATTTATGAGCATATCTTTTTTAAGCTCGTCCTTGCCAAGGCTAAAGATTAGCGACTGACCACCTTGAACGAACATCATAAAGACTAAAAGTCCGCCAAGAAGGCTAACTATAAACCACCAATAAATTTGTAAATTTTCTAAGCTTAAACTATGCATGGTCGTTAAATCCTATCTTTATTTGCTTAAGCATGATTTTGATCTCAGCAATTAACAAGACCGTAAATAAAACAGCAAATAATATAAATGAAATTTTGATATTTGAGTCAGATAAATTTGTAGCTCCGACGCCAACGGTCATGAGATCTTGTATCACCCAAGGCTGACGACCGACCTCTGC
Organism: Campylobacter concisus; assembly: GCF_015229955.1. Classification (NCBI taxonomy): domain Bacteria; kingdom Pseudomonadati; phylum Campylobacterota; class Epsilonproteobacteria; order Campylobacterales; family Campylobacteraceae; genus Campylobacter; species Campylobacter concisus. Next base: position 100,986 of record NZ_JAAKYZ010000002.1, on the reverse strand, counting down.
TACTATCCAGCCAGCTTCAGCTGCGATGTAGCCAAGCGGTATGGTAAAGAGACAGATCCATAAAAATGCTCTTATGTTTTCAAATTTATATTTTCTTGAGAGATTTAGATAAAGAGTGATAGCAAAAAGAGCTATGAAGTAAGTGCCAAGAGCGACCATGATGTGAAAGCTATAAAATGTAAGTGCAACTGGCGGTACAGCTTCTTTTGCGTCTTTAAGATAGCCATATCCTAAGAAATTTAGATTACTTTCTAAATTTGAAAGAGAAGTTTTCATTAGGCTCTCATCATTTGCTTTTTTGGCTTCTTTGTAGTTTTTAAGAGCCTCGATGGCTACTTTGCCCTTTGCCATCTTCTCTTCAATGCTTATTAGATTGTGCTCGCTATTGCCATAAAGTAGGTCATTTATACCTGGTGTAAATGAGTCAAGCTCTCTGTTTGCCATGATACCAAGTGCATAAGGCACCTTTATTTCAAGCAAAAATGGCTCGCTCTCGTCGCCAAGCTCTTTAGCTAGGTTTAAAATACCAGCTGCAACTAGGCCAGCGTTAGTCTCGCCCTTGTAAAGTCCCTCCATGGCTGCAAGCTTCATAGGCTGCTTTTGAGCTACAAAATATGCGCTCTCATCGCCACTAAGTAACAAAAATGCCGAAGTGATAAGGCCAAATGCGCTAGCGACCACGATACTTTTTTTAGCTAGCAAGATGTGGCGTTTTTTGATTAAAAACCAAGCAGAAATTCCTATCACAAAGATAGCTGAGATGGTGTAGCCGCTAGTTACTGTGTGTAAAAATTTGCTAATGCCAAGAGGATTTAGCGCAACTTCAAAGAAATTTTCCATCTCCATTCTGGCAGTATCTGGGTTAAATTTCATGCCGATAGGATATTGCATCCAGCCATTTGCGATCAAGATCCAAAGCGCACTTAAATTTGAACCGATCGCGACAAGCCAAGTTGAAAGTAGGTGAAATTTCTTACTAACCTTTTCCCAGCCAAAAAACATAATGGCAAAAAATGTACTCTCCATAAAAAATGCGAGCAAGCCTTCAATCGCAAGAGGAGCGCCAAATATATCGCCGACAAACCAGCTGTAATTCGCCCAGTTTGTACCAAACTCAAACTCCATGATGATGCCAGTAGCCACACCGATAGCGAAATTTATACCAAAGAGCTTTAGCCAAAATTTCGTTATCTCAAGCCAGACTTTATCGCCGGTTTTGACATATATCGTCTCCATAATGGCGATGATAAAACTTAGCCCCAAAGTAAGTGGGACAAACAAAAAGTGGTAAATGGCAGTCAGCGCAAACTGAGCCCTAGACCAATCAACAAAATCCATCTCAGACATTTTATTCCTTTATTAAATTACGAATTACAAATTCGCTTTTTTCTTCTTCGGTTTGAAATTTGGTATTAAGAGTCTCGTTAAAGATAAAGGCTTTTAAAATTCCAAACATGATGATAAGCTTTATTATTATGAGAAGCCATAATTTTTTGCCTATTTTCATGTTTTTAAAGCCGTCTATATATAAAGAGGCAATGATGTTTAGGTAGTTTTTTATCATAGTTTGTGAAGTCTATAACAAAAAGACTTAAAGAATAATTTTTAAAATTTATACGATTAATGCCTTACTAAATATTTAAGGGGTATAATCCGCAATTAAAAAATAAATAAATTTAAGGAAATTTAATGGCAAAAGAGACGAAGTACATTTTTATCACGGGTGGCGTTTTAAGCTCACTTGGAAAAGGCATCGCAGCTGCGTCTATCGCGACTCTTTTAAAAAATTCCGGCTTAAAGGTGAGCGTTTTAAAAGCTGACCCATATATCAACGTAGATCCTGGCACGATGAGCCCGCTAGAGCATGGCGAAGTTTTTGTTACAGATGATGGTGCAGAGACAGACTTGGATTTGGGACATTATGAGAGATTTTTAGATGAGAGCCTAAGTCAAGACAATAACTTCACAACGGGCAGAGTTTATAGCTCGGTCATCGAAAAAGAGCGAAGAGGCGATTACCTTGGAAAGACTATTCAAGTGATCCCTCACATCGTTGGCGAGATAGTTGATCGCATCAAAAAAGCAGGCGAGGGTAAAGATGTGCTAATCGTTGAGATCGGTGGAACTGTTGGTGACATCGAGGGCTTACCATTTTTAGAGGCGATAAGAGCGCTAAGGGTGGAAGTTGGCAAAAAAAGAGCGCTAAATATCCACCTAACGCTTGTGCCATTTATCAAAGTAGCTGGCGAGCTAAAGACAAAGCCAACTCAGCATAGCGTAGGCGAGCTAAGACGTATAGGCATAACACCAGACATCATCATCTGCAGATCTGAAATGCCACTAAACCGCGAGCTAAAAGATAAGATAGCAGCAAGCTGTGGTGTTGAGAAAAATTGTGTTATAGAGAGCTTAGACAGCGCAAGTATCTATCAAATTCCACTTTCATTTTTAAAGCAAGACATACTAACTCCAATCGCTGAAAATTTAGGCTTTAATGAGCTAAAACCAGACATGGCAAAGTGGGATAGCCTTGTAAAAAGAATAATCGCTCCAACAAATGAAACTACAATAGCATTTGTGGGTAAATATATCGATCTAAAAGAGAGCTACAAGAGCCTAACTGAGGGCATCATCCACGCTGGAGCAAATTTGGATGCTAGGGTAAATTTACGCTGGATAGATAGCGAAAAGATAGAAGAGAATAATGTAAATGAGCTTTTAAAAGACGTTGATGGCATCTTAGTGGCTGGCGGCTTTGGTGAAAGAGGCGTTTTAGGCAAAATGCAGGCTATAAAATTTGCTCGTGAAAATAAGATCCCTTATCTTGGAATTTGCCTTGGTATGCAGCTAGCACTCATTGAGTTTGCAAGGGATGTTTTGGGCTTAGAAGATGCAAATTCTATGGAATTTGACAAAGAGTGCAAAAATCCTATCATCTATCTAATAGATAGCTTTATCGACGCTCACGGCAAAAAACAGATAAGAACGCACACAAGCCCACTTGGCGGCACGATGAGGCTTGGAGCATATAACTGCGACATCAAACCAAAGACGCTTCTAGCTGAAATTTATGGCAATGCAAAGAGTGTAAAAGAGCGTCACCGCCACCGCTACGAGGCAAATCCAAAATATAAAGAAATTTTTGAAAAAAATGGTCTTTTGGTAAGCGGTGAGAGCGATGGACTGATAGAGGCTATCGAGCTAAAAGGCCATCCATGGTTTGTGGGCGTGCAGTGTCATCCTGAATTTACTAGCCGTCTAACTAAGCCAAATCCTGTGATATTAGGCTTTATAAAGGCAAGTTTAGAAAACGTCAAATCTTAAATTTAGAGCCATCTGGCTCTAAAAATTCTTTTAAATTTTTTGCTGTTTTTATTAAATTATTTATCAAATAAATCCCACTGCTTGCTAAATTTTTAAGGAGAAAAATGAAAACTCTAATCATCTTAGCCCATCCTGACATCCAAAACTCGGTCATAAACAAGCGCCTGCTGAAAGAAGCTCTCAAAGAGCCGCAGCGCTTTAGCGTTCATGATTTGACACAGGTTTACGCAGGCGGCAACATCGACGCCGCGCGCGAGCAAGAGCTCATCAGAGCCCACGACGCCCTCGTTTTGCAGTTTCCGCTTCACAATTTCTCCTGCCCTCCGATTTTAAAATCGTGGATCGACGCGGTGATGACGCACGGCTTTGCCTATGGGCGCGGTTCAAACGGCATAGCGGGGCGCAAGGTAGCGCTAGCCGTGACCGCAGGCATCAAAAAGAGCGACTACAGCCCGCAAGGACGCTATCATTTTAGCTTGCGCGAGGTTCTTACGCCGTTTGAGCTTGCGTTTAAATACTATTTTCACGCCGATTACCGCGACTTTTTCGCATTTTACGGCGCCGAGGAGACTCCGGGCGTGGACTACGTCTCAAGCGACAGCGAAATAGAACGCGGCGCTAGAGAATACGCGGAGTTTTTGAGAAATTTGGAATAAATTTTTATAAAAATTGTTTAAACTTTATGGCATAAAGCATTTAAAAATTTATAAATCTAATTGTATAAATTTTTGTTAATACTTGCCATTTTTGGTGTGCTAAATTTGTAAAGACTATCAATTTAACAAAGCTTTTAAGCTCACCATAAGCCCTAAAATCTTACTTTCATTTAAAATTATAAGAAATTAAATTTCAAAAAGATATAATCCAAGCATTCAAAATAAAGACGAAAGATTGCGATGAAAAAGAAGTATTTTTATAGCCAAATTTTTGGCAATATGGGTGTAAATTTAAGTGAACAAGTAGTATTAAATAAAGTTGGCAAGTTCTTCAAAAAATCTTGCCAAAACCATGCTAAATAAAGAGGATATAAGGAATTTACTAGCGCATAGATTTTGTAACGACATACATAAAAAAATTAGTGAAATTCCGACACCAAGTGCCTTAAAAGATATCTACAAAGGCGCTAATCGCATAAAAGAAGCGATCGAGAAAAACGAGCGTATAGCCATTGTGGGCGATTATGATGTTGATGGTGTGGTTTCAAGTGTGATTTTGGCCGAGTTTTTTGATGATCTTGGCGTGAAAGACTACCTAGTAAAAATTCCAAATAGATTTAAAGATGGATATGGGCTAAACCCTGAGATAATAGACGAACTCTCAGCCGATGTAAGCTTGATTATCACTGTTGATAACGGTATCTCTGCAAACGATGCGGCCATTATCTGTAAAGAAAAAGGCATCGATCTTATTATTACTGATCATCACATGCCTCCAGCTGTTCTCCCAGAAGCTTATGCGATCATCAATCCAAAGCAAGAAGACTGTAACTTCCCAAATATCGAAATTTGTGGCGCTGAGGTCGCTTGGTATTTGGTTGGAGCGTTAAAGGATGTTTTTGGGCTAAATTACGATATGAGCAAATTTCTAGAGCTTTTAGCTATCGCGATAATTGCTGATATGATGGAGCTAAGAGATATGAATAGAATGCTTGTTCGCCTTGGCATTTGTAAGCTAAATGCGTCTAAGCGTTCCGCATTTCATGCTATAAAAGAGTTTTATGGTAAGGAAAAATTTGAGTGCGATGATATTAGCTTTCTTATAGCTCCGCTTATAAATTCAGCCGGACGTATGGACGATGCGATGAATTCATTTAACTTTTTGCGTGCAAAGAGCATCGAAGAGGCTTACAACTACCTTGATACCATTATCGAATTTAACAACTCCAGAAAAGAGGAAGAGCGCCAACTCTTTGAATGCTCGCTAAAGGACGTAAAAGAAGACGATGAAGTCATCATCACTTGGGGCGAGCAGTGGCACGAGGGCGTGATAGGCATCGTAGCTAGCCGCCTTGCAAAGCACTTTGCAAAGCCAGCTATCGTCTTTAGTATCGATAAAGGTCGTGCAAAAGGTAGTGCTAGAAGCATTGGCAAGCTTGATATCTTATCTCTTATAGCAAGCCACGAAAATTTACTAACAAGCTACGGCGGTCACAAAGGAGCGGCTGGACTTACGCTTGCACCTGAAAATTTGGTGAAATTTAAAGAAGCGATAAATAAAAGCTGCTCATGCCTAAATATGCAAGAGTGCAAAAGCTCGGACGAGCTACTTGGCGACATAATACCAAGCGAGATAGACTTTGAACTGCTTGAAATTTTAGAATTTTATGAGCCATATGGGCAGAAAAACCCTCGCCCAGTCTTTAAGATAAAAAATGCTCTTGTTAAAAATGAAAGACTTATAGGCAGGGATCAAAATCACCTAAAGCTCATCTTGCAAAAGGATAATAAAACGCTTGAGGCTCTATTTTTTAACTTTACAAAACACGCTAGAGTTGGTGAGATGATAGATATTATCTTTTGTATATCAAAAAATTCATTCCGCGGACTTGTTACTCCACAACTACTCATAAAAGAGATTTTATAAATTTTATCTCGGTTTTATAATGCTAAAATTTTAATAAAACCGAGATTTCTTCGGTTTTAATTCACCAAAATCGTTTCTTTATATATTTAATGCAGTCTAACTAAAATAATACTATTTGAGTCAAATTTTTATATTGTAAAATTAATGTTATATAAATATTTATACTTTGTTTAAGTTTATTTTTGCTTTAATTTTAATTTTAAATATTAATTTCATAGGACTAAACATGAAAATTTCTTACGTTTTAGCATTTGCTTTAGTACCAAATTTAGTGCTTGGTGCTGAGGAAACGATAGACTTGGCTCCGGTTACCGTTTCTGCAAAGATACAAAAGTCCGTTCTTGACGAACCGACAAAGGCTCAAATAGTAGGCAAAGGCGCGATACTAGAAAACGGCGACATCGCTAAATCGTTTTTAAATTTGAGCGGCTTTACGATGGAGCGCAAGGGCGGAGGCGGCAGCGAGGTTTATTACCGCTCGCAGACGGCGGCTAGACTGCCGGTACTAATCGACGGTAGCACGCTAAACGGCGGTTGCGGTATGCGAATGGATACGCCCATCACTTACATCTCGGCACAAAATTATAGCTCGGTTCGCATCGTAAAAGGCCCGCAAGACGTCAGATACGGTGCGCTCATTAGCGGCGGTATATTTTTCGATAGAGAGATAGCAAGGCTGTCAAAACCGAGCTTCGGAGGAAACGTAAGCGTACTTGGTGGTAGTTTTAGAAGATTTGAAACTGCTGCAGACGTAGCGGCGGGTAACGAGCTTGGCAGCTTAGAAATTTCCGGCGGACACTACCAGAGCGGCGATTATAAAAGCGGCGACGGACAGAAAATGCATACGCACTATAAACGCAACAGCGTTTCGCTCGTGGGTACGCTAACGCCCACGGATACTACGGCCTTACAGTTAAGCGCGGATCTAGGCGATGGCGAAGCGGCGTATGCCGACAGGATGAGGGACGGCGTGCAGTTTGACCGTAAGTCTTTCGGACTCAAATTTGAACAAGATGTCGGTGAGCACAAGATCAGGCTAAGCTCGTATTATCACCAGATCGATCACATAATGGACAACTTTACCATGCGTCCAGTGGTGCCGGGTGCAGGAATTGGCAAGGGATACAGCATTAGTCACCCGATACGCGATATGTACGGCTTTAAGCTAGAAGGCGAGCTAAATTTCGATAATCTAACTAGCTTCATCGGCGCTGGATACTCTCAAGATACGTTTAAATGGCGAGGCGCCGGAAATGGAATGAAGGGTGTAACAAAAGCCCAAATGGACGTAGCCCTATCAAAGCCGCACGTAAAAGAGCGTAAGGTAACGTATAAAACTATATACACCCAAAACGAATACGTCCTTGAAAACGACTACGGACTTTTCGGCGGACTTAGGCTAGACGTCGGCGAGAGAAAGCAGCTACTAATGCATAAAAGTAGGAGCGAAAATTTATTCTCAGGCTTTTTTAGATACGAAAAATATCTGCAAAATTTAACGCTCTACGCAGGACTAGGCCACGCACAAAGGTTGCCAGATCACTGGGAAACGAGTAAAGACGACAATCTCAAGCTAAATAAAGAAAGAAACACTCAACTTGACTTTGGTACCGTACTAAAAGATAAAAACTACGAGCTAAACGCGAATTTTTTCGTCTCAAAGATGGATGATTACATAATGATAAAATATAGTCCTATGGGTATGTCTTCAAACGTATTTAATACCGATGCTTTACTATACGGCGGCGAGATCGAGGGCGATACGCTACTAGCCGATATGTTTAGGCTGGGGGCGGGCGTATCCTACGTCTACGGCAAAGTGACTAAAAATGCGGGCGGCCTAAAAGACGGCGACGCACTGCCTAAGGTTTCGCCTCTAACGTTTAAACTAAGCGCCGGCCTAGAAAAGCCAGACTGGTTCGTCAAAGCCGATTTCTACGCTAACGCATCGCAAAAACGCGCGCAAAAAGGCTACGGCGACGTGGGCGGTATGGATCTTGGCAAGAGCGATAGCTTCTGGACGCTAGGACTAAGCGCGGGCTATAAATATAAAAATTATCAATTTTTGCTAGCGGCCGAAAATTTAAACGACGCCAAATACGCCTATCATAACTCAAAAGGCGGCTACGGCGGCGGTATCGCAGGATATGAGACTATCCCGAACGGTACGAGGCTTTATGAGCCTGGCAGAAGCTTTTGGGCGAAATTTAAGGTGCATTTTTAGGGCGTAACTTAATAAATTTGGCATGGCTGTGGGCTTAAGATTGGCCCTAAAGCTGTGCTAAATTTAAGTATTTTTGCTCTTATCTTCTTAATAATACTCACACTTACTATATTTACTATTAGTAATAAATTGGCACTTGGTATAAAATTTCTTATTAAATTTAAATTTTATATAGATTAAAAGCTTAGATGTAAAATCTCAGAAATTTTTTAAAGGAGAGGTATGAAAAATTTACTTGTAAAATCAAGCTTGATTTTAGCTTTGGTAAGCTCAGTTGTACTAGCTCAAGGTGCATTTGTTGGTGGTGAGGGTGATTATTCGTTTAACTCAAAAATCAAAACAAAAAATATAGCAAGTAGTGAGAAAAATAACTTCAAAAAAGGTCACTATGGTCTTGGCTTTTATGGCGGTTATGATTTTGACAGCTATAGAGCTTATGGTGGTTATTATTATGACTTTAAAGCTAGGAAAAATGCTGGTGAATCAGATGCAAAATGGAGTAAGCATAAATTTTTAGGCGGTGTTGATTATACGCCAAATATCACTGAAAATTTTAAAGCCGTTCTTGGTGGATACACAGGTCTTGGCTACTTAAGCGTTAGAGAGAGATTTAATAACGAAACAAGTAAGAAAAATTTCAAAGGCTTACTAGTTGGCGCAAAAGCGGGCGGTATCTACTCATTTGATGAACATAACGCGATCGAGTTTGGCTTAAAAGCTGATAAGACTTTTTATAAGAAAAATAGCGGAGCTCAGCTAAGAGATACGACTATAGGAATTTATACAGGCTATACTTATAAATTCTAACATTTAGGCAAGGCTTAGGCTTTGCCTTATTTTGGGCTACTCTCTACCTTCAAGAAGTGGCACAAAAAGACACTCATCCAAGTACTCTTTTTCTAAATTTCCATCTTTATCTTTTTTAAATTTAGCGATAAATTGCTTGCCATCTTTTTTCATTGGAGCTACTAAAATTCCACCATTTTTAAGCTGCTTAAATAAATTTGGCGAGATCTCAACAGCAGCTGCCGAGAGCAGGATACGATCAAATGGTGCGTAGCTTCGCCAGCCATTGTTGCCATCATCATACCTTACATGCACGTTTTTTATTTTTAGTGCCTCGAAGCGTTTTTTCGCCTCCATGGCTAGCTTTTCTATGCGCTCGACGCTAAAAATTCTATGTGCGAGCTTGCTTAGTATCGCTGCTTGATAGCCGCTGCCACAGCCTATTTCTAGGATGTTATCCACATTTTCACACTCTAGCGCCATCGTCATCTTTGCCACGGTTAGCGGCGAGCTGATCCATTGATTACCCAGTATCGGTTGTGCGTCAAGTTTGTAAGCATGCGCAGGGATAGGCACGAAAATTTCGCGCTCGGTCGTTGATATCGCGTCAAACAAAAGCGGACTTAGCGTGATCTCATCGGCTATGTCGCTAGCTAAATTTTGGCATTTTATCGCTTCTAATTGGGTCAAAATTTCTATCCTAAACAAATTTTAAATCGTTATTATACGATTTAAAGCTTATCTTAAAATTTATAAAAGACCTAAATTTTTCTTTATCTGCGTGATCAAATTTGCGTCAAAAACCGCGCTTTGCTCTAGCGTGCCATCTGGCAAAAAGACCCCAGCGAGCTCAAGATCAAGCGAGCTTGATATCATGACGTAGCAGTTATTTGCGATCGCAAGCGCCTTGCAAAGGCTAAGGTAGGCCTCCTCTCTGGCCTTGCCCCACATGGCTGGCACCATGATGATATCGCATCCTCTTAGCTTTGCCCAAAGCCTGCTATCACGTAGCTCAAAGCATATCAGCACGCCAAGCTTTAGCCCTTTAAATGTAAATGCACTTATATCGCTCACCTCGCCAGCTGCAAAGATTTCATGCTCTAAATTTGGCCTAAAAAGCTCAGCCTTAAACTGCGAATGAAAGACGTTGTTTGAGTTAAGAAGTAAAAATTCGTTATAAATTTTTGGTTGGTGCGGATTTAGATTTGAAATTTGAGCGAGCCCTGCGCTTTTGTTTAGGCTGCTAAGGTGCGTAAAACCAAGAAATTTATCTGGGCTAAGCGCCTCTTGTAAGCGCTCAAGCAGCATTGCATCAAAGCTGCCTATCATGCCACCAAGCATCGCTTTATTCGCCCCTGCAAAAAAGCCGTCGAAATCATATCCACTTATGCAAAGCTCGCTTGCAAGAATGAGCGAATTTTCAGGCGCAGCCTCAACTAAATTTGCAAGCTCTTCTAGGCGATCTGTTGCATTTTTTGCCTTTAATGTTAGGCTTATTAGGTTTAATTTTTCGTCCATTTATTTTCCAAATACAAATGTCATAGGTTTTTCGTCGTGGCAGTCTTTTGGAATTTTGCAGTTTATATCTGTGCCACCGATGTTTGGTGTAGCTTTTAAAATAACGCTTATAGCTGTGATTTTATCATCGCACTGGGAGAGCGGATCATTAAAAACCCAGACCTCAAAGCCAAGACCCCTAGCCTCATCATGTGAAACTATTCTTACCTCTTTTAGATCTTTTGCTTCAAAGCCACACTGTTTGTTTATGCCAAACATCACGTCATTTCCTAGCACAGATCCTAGCGGTGCGAAACTTGGTGCAATTTCACCGTTTGGCATCTCTTGATAGACTTCCGCTTGGCTTGTCTCTTTTACCTTAACAAGCTTGTAGGCGTAGAAATTTTCGAGATTATTTTTATTTGCTTGATCAATTATTCTTTGATTGCTACTCGCACACCCCACAAAAAGCACGCAAGCAAGGGCTAAGATGCCATTTTTAAAAGTCATCAAAGCTGATACTTCCCTTGCTGTAGTTTGTCACCTTTGCTTCAAAGAAATTTGACTTTTGATCGTTAAACTTCGCAAAGTCATCGACCCATTTGATCGGATGAGCGACGTTGTATTTGCGTTTTAGACCGATCGCAACTAGGCGCTGGTCGATGAGATAGTGGATGTACTGCTCGATGATATCGTCTGTAAAGCCCATTATTTGGTTTTGGGTGATGTATTTGCCCCATTTGATCTCTAAATTTCCAGCTTTTTCAAACATATCATAAATTTTCGCCTCAGTCTCAGGTGTAAAAAGGTCAGGCCTTTCCTTGCGGACTGAGTTTATCATGTTTTGAAACAAAAGCAGGTGCGTGATCTCGTCACGTTGGATGAAGCGGATCATTTGAGCTGAGCCTAGCATCTTACCAGCGCGAGCTAGAGCGTAGATCGCTGTAAAGCCGCTGTAAAAATAAATGCCCTCTAAAATTTGGTTTGCCACCATCGCAAGAAGTAGCTTCTCATCAGTCACTTCGCCTGCAAGCTCCTCGTAGACACTTGAGATGTAGTCGTTTTTCTCGCGTAAGACGTCGTCGTGCTTCTCCATCTCGTAGATGAGGTCGGTGTTGTCGCAGATCGCCTCGACCATGACAGCGTAAGACTTGCTGTGGTTTGCCTCTTCATAGGCTTGGCGGCTTAGCACGGCGTTGATCTCTGGCGCGGTGATGTAAGGGTTAATGTTATCAGCTAGGTTATTTGTCTGAAAGCTATCCATCGAGATGAGCTGGCTCCAGACGAGGTCGTACATGCGTTTTTCAGCCTCTGTGAGGTTGTAGGCGTAGTCGCGCACGTCGTCTGTTGTATCGACCTCTTTTGGAAACCATGTGTTTGCCTCCATGAGGTCCCAAAGCTTTAACGCCCACTCGTATTTTGCTTTAGTGAAATTTAAAATGCCATGCGGGTTGCCGTTAAAGACTCTTCTGTCGGTCAAATTTTCATTTGAACTTGGGTTGTAGATGCGTTTTCTGTTCATAAATTTCTCTCTTGTTTGTGGTAAAAATTTCTTAAAATCTTACCCAAAGCAAGGTAAAAATTTACTTTTATTTAGAGCGCCTTAGTCCTTTTTATGGTCATCAAAAAGCCAGTTATGATTAGTAAAACCGCGATCACACATGATACGGCAAACACTACCTGACCAATTTCGCCAAACATCTCACCAGTGTGCAGGCTAAGTACTTTTCGCCCAGCCTTTTTTGCCTCTGGGATGCTTTCACTTTTACTAACTAGCTTATTCTCTTTGATCTTGCCAGCGCTCGCGTCAAGCTTTAGTTTACCCACTTGACTCTCGCTAGTTTCGTAGTTTATAGTGTAGGTAGTTTGGTTATTTTCAGGTACGTTTATCGTGAGCGATTTTAGCTCTAGTGTGACGTTATCTTTAAAAATTTGCTCCGCAGTCTCGATCTCTTTAAATTTCTCGTCGCTTATTGGGAGTAAATTTGATTGTGGTAGACTTTTTTTCATTGGAGCTGTTTTTAGATCAAAAAATATACTATTTACACCGCTTCTGACCCAGCCATAAGACCAGTAAAGGCCAGTTAGCGACATCACGACAAGTAGGATCGCCACGTAGGTGCCAAGGCTCGTGTGGAGGTTGTAAAAGCAGGCGTAGCCCTTTGCGTTTGTTTTGATCTTTAGCGAATTTAAGAAATTTCGCTTGATCGCTGGTGCGTAGAGGATGAGACCACTGATAGCAAGCAGAGCCATGATGATAGAGCTAATGGCAACTATTTGTTTGCCGATATTGGCTGAGATCTTGCTATCAAGTAAAGCAAGGCCTAAATTTCTATGAAGGCTTAAGATAATGATACGAAATTTCTCACCCCAATCCTCACTGATCACCTCGCCACTTCTTGGATCTATAAAGAAATTTAATTGCTTTTTATCTTTTGTAATGCTTATACGATAAGCTTCATTTGCTCCACCTATTTGTAAGCTTTCAAGCGTATCAAATTGAATCTCACTTTTTGCTTTAGCTAGGAGTTCATTTAAACTTAAATTTTCTTTTTCGCTAGGAGCTAAGTTTATAAAATTTTTATTTATCGCACTTTTGATCTCTTCTCTATAAGACGCAAATGGTGCTGAAAGAGTCATGAATATTAGCGGAATAGCCGCAATTAGTCCAATTATTAGGTGGATGTTGAAAATGATTTTTCCTCGTTTTAAAAACATTTTTTTCCTTTAAATTTTAATAGCGAATATTATTTTATTTTTTGTTAAAGCAAGATAAAAATTTATAAAATTATTTTTTAGTTATTAACTTTTACTAATGTTGATAAGGGTCTTAATATCAATTATTTATTAAATTTTTACATATTGGTATCTTATTTTTTGGTAAAAAGTTATTTTTGCAGTAAGGTATAAATAATGATAGATGTATTTAGATTTATGGTGGAGTTAAGCAGAAAATGTTTTTAGCTTTAAAGCCCGTTTTTATCGAGTTTTAACAAAATTAAAATTAATAATTTTTACACTCATTTATACACTCTAACTTTTTAAGCTTCAAATGTTTGATTTGTTGGTTATGAAAAGTTTAGTTTTCAATACAAAACTATCATAAGTGCTTAAAATAGGGGGTTTCAAAGTTGTAAAGTTAAATGATTTAAGTTTCGGACGCTTAAAGTGGTCGTTTTGGCTTAAGAAAAATTAGTTTTCATCTCTTTTTTGCTCGAAAACTTAATTAAGGTTATTTTGTGAAACATTACTACCTTATTACGTTTCACGCTTCCCACTCGTTAGCCTTGTAAATGCCTAGTATGTAAATAACCTCATCATCTATCAAGTAAGGTATCACATAGCCTTTAAATATCAAATCTCTAGCATTATTCTTTTTTACTTTTTGGCTAAGTCTATGAGCTGTGGGTGTATCTTTTAAATCTAAGCACTTATTAAAAACATCATCGACAAAACTGTTGGCTCTATTTACGCTATCCTTTGCGATAAACTCTTTTATTGTGTTAAGCTCGTCAAAAAAGCGATTATGAAATTTTACGTGCATATTCGCCATCTTTTATCTGCTCTATCATCTTGCGTGCTTGAGCTTCGTCTATTAGCCCTTTGCCTTGTTTGGCTTCATCGGCTCGTGCGTTTAGCTCGTCTGCGTAACCATCATCGATAATTAGCTTTTGATTAGTCGTATTAGCTAGAGCCTTGCTTATTGCTACTATTTGGCTTATTAGTGCTTCGTCTGCTTGTATGGTTAATGTCTGCATTTGTAACCCTTTCTTTTGATTATTTTAGCTTGTATTGTTAAAATTTAGTCTGAAATATGCCCCCAAATCCCACTAGGCTTATTTTTAAACTCACTAATTGCCATTGTGAGCGTATCGACTTGGTCGTCGTGTAAGTGGCTGTTATCGGCGGTAAATTTCTCGCACTCATCCACAAAATCACTAACCCACGCTCCGTTAGTAGGCAAATTTACATATCCGCTCTCAATGTAGCCTACAACGTCTAAAACTCTAGTGTATTTATCCTTTTGTGGTATTACGGCTCTTACTGGGATATTATTTTCACGTTTTATTTTTTGGATTAGCCCCGTTCCGCTTGATTTGTCCTCTATGTAAAACATTAGTCCGCTGTATGTAGTCTTATGCTTGGCAAAAAAATCTTTAGTGGCATTTTCAAGCTCTACTGCGTCCCATTTGCCACGCTTTAGGTCTAGTAAATAAATGGCGTTGTCATATCCTAAGCCAGCTAATAATAAAACGCTGTAATCGTTTTGCTCGCCAGTCTTTTGAGCCGTATCCATAAAAACACCTACACGCTTAATTCTTGGTGCTACATCATAACGACCAAACCACGCCCCTTGTATAATATCTCCGCCCTTAGTGCTTGGGTGCTGTTGATAAAGAGCATTCCACGCATAAGAGCCTAACGCACTTTTTATTTTTAATAGTCTGTTTAAATCGTATCTTTCTGGGTGTAATGCTTCGCCCTCTTTTCTGTGCTCCTCGTCGTGTTCGGCTATTGCTGGAAAGGATAATATCTCCCACTTGTCGCCGTCTTTTTGAGCTTCTTGGATTAATCGCCCTGCTAAATCGTCCTCATGCCACCTTGTCATGCCTAATAATATGCCACTCTTAGGGCTTAGTCTTGTGTAAAGGGTTGTAACATACCAGTCCCACACTCTATCCCTAAAAGTTGCACTATTTGCTTCTGCTGCGTCCTTGATAGGGTCATCAATAATTGAAATATCCGCTCCCATACCCGTAATACCTCCGCCTACGCCCGCGCTCCTATACGCGCCCGTGTGTCCTACAATCTCAAATATTTCACTATTTCTAAGGGCGTTTTGGGTTGCGGTTACGACACGTTTGGAGTTTAGCTTTGTTTCGGGGAAAATTTCAGCGTAAGGCTCGCTCATTATTATACGCTGGACGTCCCTATTCATTCTTGTGCTTAAATCGCTTGAATATGAGCTGGCTATTATTTGCAAATTTGGATTTTTGCCAAAAGCCCACGCTGGAAAAGCCCTGCTAAATAACTCACTTTTACCGCTTCTAGGCGGTGCAAATATCATTAAGCGTGGCTGCTTACCATCCATTACGTTAAGATAAAATCGCTCCAGCTTATCTGCTATTTCTTTGTTAAACCAGCCGACCTGATAGCTTGGGTTGATTTCGGTTACAAAGCGAATTAGGCTACGTCTTGCCAGCTCGTCTTTAATTTGCTTTTGAGAGTATTGCGTCAAGTGTTTCGAGTTCATCATTACTTAACCCTGATAAATCTAGCTCTGGCTTTTGGTTTTGCTGCGTATTGTTATTGTTTATGATCGTTTGTGGCTCTTTGCCTAGTATGGTCTCTTTATTTCTAGCGGTTATTCTGCTGTGAGCCTCAATATCGCCTATTGTTTTGGCATTTTTTAGCATTTCATTAGCTCTTTTTTGATTTGTTAATGCTGCATTTTGAAAAAAGATGAGGTGTTTTGTAGCCTCACTTATTACCTCATTTACGCTGTTAATTTGTTGTAAATTTTCATCTGCTAACTCCGTTTTAAAGGCTACTTCTGCGTTAATTTTTTCTTTAAATTTTGGTGTTAATCCTTTGACTATCTTATGGACTGCTACGTGACTAACTCCTGCTCTTTCTGCTATTTGCCTAATCGAAAAAAATCCCGTATGAAAATCGGCTAATATTTTTTCTCTGATCTTGTCTGTTATTTTTGCCATTATTTGCTCCTTTGTATATCGTTTTTTTGCATTTGCGAAAGCTTTTCGTTGTTTCTTTGTATCACGTTTTTTACATATCGTTTTACGCTCGCCTTTGCTCTGTCTGGCTTCATTCTATTTGCCATAATCCACGAGTAAGCCTCTAGTGGCAAAGCGTAAATTTTGGCTAGCTCTTTATCGTATTTACTCACTTTCATAACTCTCAAATTGTTAATAATGGTTTCGTCCGTGTAAGGGCTGTTAAATACTTTTAGGATTAAAAAGGCTATTTCGGTTAAATAATAATCATCTGCTCGCTTCTCCCAGTCTGGATAAAACTTGTCGAGGATTTTAAAAAAGGTTTCAAGTGTGTTAAGCTCTTTTGGTAGCATTGATTTAGCCTTTTGATTTTTTCAGTATTTTATGAAAAAGGCTGTTTACACTCTCGTGGAGTGATGAGGTTAGGGGCTAGCCTCGCCCCTTTAGATTATGATTAGCTTGCTTGCATATCGTTTTGCAAGCTCGCACCTTTTAAGGGCTTATGCCATTTAAAAATCCCTTTGGCTTCTAAGGGATTATTTTTGTTAAAGTCCTCTTTACTTTTATCTCCAGGGCTTAGGCGGCCAAGCTGTCTTTTCAAGTGCTTTACTTGTGCTTCTGCGTGCCTTAGCTCGTTAATGTAATAATCTACGAATAGCCACGCTTTAGCACCTGCTTGATAAATGGCTTCATCTTTGCTAACTTCCTGGCTTTGCTCTAGTGTGCTTATTAGCTCATCAAAGCTTCGAGCCTTTTCAAGCTCGTATAGTCTTACGTATCTCTTGGCTGTCATTTCCTTGCTCCTTAGTCGCTTTTGTGTCTTTTAGTGCATAATCATCAAGCGTTGAGGCAATATCGAGCAAAATGCCACTTAGTAGATAAGTAGCGTTTAGCCTCTCATTGTCGTCTATGCTCTCGTGTTTATTTGCTATTGCTAGCATTAGCGTTGATACTTGGTTTAATACGCAAGTTATTTCAACGCCTAACTCAAAATTCTCACTGATTTCGTTAAAAACTAACTTCATTTTTGCTCCTTTAGTGATAATTTACTTTTTAACCCTGCATTTTCTTTTTGTAGCTCGTCTATCTCATCGCACAAGGCTACGTAATTACTAGCCAGCTTCTCAAATTTTCGGTTTCTTTGCTCTATCTCGGCTTTTAATTGCTCGTTTTGCTCCTCTAGCTCGACATTTTGTGCGTGAAATTTGCCATTATGCATTAAAACCCTAGCATTTTCGCTTCTTAGCGCATGGCTCTCATAAAAAAGCGAATATGCCACATCGTAAAGCGTTTGTTCGCCTACCTCTGTGTTGCCATTATTTTGCTCGATAACAAACTCATGAAACCTTTTAAACATTGGTCTGTCTGAATTGGTTGGGATTAACATTTTTACTCCTTCAAAAGTATGTAAATAAGTATTTTTTTAGTTAATTATATACTTAATTAAATATCTTGTCAAGCTCTAATATACTTTTTTAATGATATTTTGCTATTATTAGCTAATTAAATAATTATGTAAAGGGCAAAAATGGATAAAAAAGAGTTTAACGATTTATTGAAACGTGCAAATTTATCAAAAAAGGGCTTTGCTGATTTGCTTGGAGTTTTGCCCTCGTCTGTAAATAATTGGGGTAGCTCTCAAAATATCCCTTATTGGGTAGAGCCTTTTTTGGCTAGCCATATTAAAGCTAAAAAATACGATGATATAAAAGCGATATTTGATGAGGTAGAAAACAAAGAGGATTAATATCATCTTGTAACGAGTTCGTCCGTTACTTGTAACGTATGTAA
This sequence comes from Campylobacter concisus, assembly GCF_015229955.1. Taxonomy (NCBI): domain Bacteria; kingdom Pseudomonadati; phylum Campylobacterota; class Epsilonproteobacteria; order Campylobacterales; family Campylobacteraceae; genus Campylobacter; species Campylobacter concisus. The sequence goes on along the minus strand of NZ_JAAKYZ010000002.1, from coordinate 83,046 downwards.
CGTTACAAGTGTTACACAAGCGTTACCGATAGAGTGACATATACGCACCCTAGGGTGTCAGCTGTGATGACATCCTTTAAAAGCTACCTAAACCTAACTTACCCAGCTCAACTTTGATCTTGGCTCTAACTACGTAAAATACGATATTCTTTAACATTTAGGGGCGTTTTTGATCTAACTAGATACGCCCTTTTAAAAAAGCTGTATGAATTTAATTCACCCAGCTCAAAATTACGCTATTTAAAGGGATAAGGAAAGAGAATTTCTTATTACATTTAAAGGAATGTGAATTTAAATATGATACTAAAACTACACAGGAAAACTTATATCAGAAACTACTAAAATTGATAAGAGAAAATCTGCTTAAGTTTTGTTGAGCCTTTAAAAAATCTCAGCTTAAAATTTCACTCAAAGCAGCGTTTAAATCACCAAATTTAAACTCAAAGCCCTGTTTTAGTAAATTTACAGGTCGCACATCTGCACCTTTAAGCAATATCGCCGAGCCTTCGCCAAATTTTAGCTGCAAAACAAAGCTTGGGACATTAAAAATGGCTGGGCGTTTAAGTGTGTTTGCAAGGGCCTTTGTGAAGCTTTCATTGGTAGCAAATTCTGGCGAAACAAGGTTAAAAATGCCTGAAATTTCACGATTTAGCACAAGCTCATAAGCTTTTAGCAAATCGTCCAGATGCACCCACGAAAAGCTCTGCTTTCCGCCTGCCAAAACGCCGCCAAGACCTAGCTTAAAAATCGGCAACATCTTGGCCAAAGCACCGCCCGTTTTGCCATCAACCCCTCTGCCAAGCACTACGCCAAGCCTAAAAATCGCCGTTTTCACGCCAAGCTTACTGGCCTTTAACGCTTCATTTTCCCAAGCCACCGCCAATTTTCCCAAAAATCCTTTATTAAAATTCTGCGAACTTTCATCGTGTATTAAACCGCTCTCATAAATGCCAACCGCCGAAGTTGAGATGAAAATTTTGGGCTTTTTTGAAGTCTTTGAAAGTGCCAAAACAAGGTTTTTCGTACTTGCAATTCGGCTATTAAAAAGCTCATTTTTATAGCTTTGACTCCATCTTTGCGAGATGTTTGCACCAGCTAAATTTATTAGAGCATCATACTCTTGCAAAATCTCAGTCAAAGCTGAAATATCCGCATAAATCTCACGCTTTATTTTTAAAATTTCATGCCCTTTTGAAGCTAAAAACTCACACAAATTTGAGCCAACAAAACCACTCGTGCCATTTATCGCTATTTTCAAGTTTGTCCTTATCAAATTTTCTTAATTGCAATTTTCACTTTGCTTCAAAGCGTGTATTTTAAGAAGTTCATCCTTTTTTGGTTTTTTAGATTATACCAAGCATGATTTTAAATCTCTCTGACAAGCAATACTTTAAAAGTGAAGTGTCTTTGTAGTCTATAAAATCAATCTTTGCTTCTGTAAATTTGCAATTAACCCATCTCACTTTTTTTGTAAAAAAATTTCTCATTTTTAACCTTAATGTAAATATTTTTAGCCCCCTTGATAATTAATTTTTTCACTTAAGGATAAAGGGAGATTTTTTGTAACAAAAAGGTCATTGTAGGGTAGTTTTACAGGGGCACACTATACGTTCGTTTTCTTAAATTGCGATTTTCGCTCGTGCGTGGCTTGCTTGCTAAGCTCTAGCCCCTCGGTGTTGGCTTTGATTTTGACTTATACAAAAAGGGTAAAAATGGCCAAAAAAATAGTAGAGAGTGAAACGCTTTGCAATACCCTTTTTTATGAAACCTTAAGCAAGCTAAAAAATGGCTGTTTTGGCTTAAGGATAAAAGCCGTTTTCATTTTTTTTGTGAAATCCATTTTTATTGCTAGGGTTTTCACCAAAAAAAGTGATAACCTGCTCCCTTTTTTATGGAGGCGGATATAATCCACCCCTTTGGCTGTTATCTTTTGCGTTCCTTTTTTTGTGGAGCGATGAGGTAGATTAAATCTAGGTCATCTTTTAAAGCTGGCTATGTTTAACGTAGGTAGCTTTTACGTTTCACTTGCAAGGCTCAAGCTTTGATAATAGGGTTGTTTGGGTTTCATTGTTAGGGCTAGTTGGGCGGATAGCCTATTTTATGGGTCGGCTCGCGTCCTTAATTTTAAGGGGACGGACAAAGCTCATATTTAAGAGCTTCACTGCTCACCCTAAAATTTGGGGCAGTGATTTTATCTTGCGTTGAGGTAACGAGCCAAAATCTCGGTTGGTTATCATAATAGATTTTGCTTGATTTGTTTAAAAATGGCTTGTATAATTACGGCGAAATTCGAGGGCGCACTTATTGCGCCTACTTCACTTACACAAAGAAATTCACCGAGGGTGCTTTAAAGCCCTCCTTGCAAATATCCGCTTATGCTCTTAGCTCTCTTTTGTTCTCTTTTGACTTGTAGGGCTTGATCGTGCCTTGCTCTTTAGTGGTCTTGTCTAGTATGGATTTAAACTCATCTAGGACGTATGGGAGTTGCAAATTTAGCCTTTGCTTGAGAGGCAAGGGGTTATCTTTGCTTTTAGGGTTTATGCTTACTACGGCTTCGGCTCGGTAGATAGGCAAGTTTAGATTATTTTTCTTTGCCTTGTCATAAAAATACACTCTACTTAATACATCGTTATTTTTTAGATACTTGGTATTTTCAAAGCTAATAACCTCATCACAAAAAGGGTCAAGGTTAAAGGGGCTATCCTTATCAAAACAAAGGTCAAGTGATGAAACGTTATTTATCACGCCTAGAAGCTCCGCTATTAGCTCTCGCGGTGGTGGTGTCTTGTTATATTGCCTAAGTCCATAAACTTCAAATAAAGCCTTTTGTGGCTCATTGCCTGCGCTTTTTAGAGTGGCGTAGAAAATAGGCAAGTCACTAAGAGCATAAATATTTACTATCTCATAACCTTTAAACTCGTGCCTGCGTTCGATTTTTACCGCTTTGGCTGTCTGCTTATGCAGCTTTTGCCATTTTTTGCCATAAGCCTTTGCTATGCTTTTTAAAAGATCAATTTTTTATGGGTCTTTTGCGTAATAGCCTTTTTATAAAAAGTCGCCCTTATGGTGTCTATGTAAATTTTGCTCTCGGCTGTGTTGATAATATTCTCAACTTCTGCTAAAATATCCACGTTCGTAACCTTGTTAAGGGCGGCTAAACTTGCTCGGCTTGACCGCCCCTAAAATTCTTTAATTAGCTCTTTATTCGAGGCGTATTTTTAGCTTTTATAGCCTCGATTAGCTTTTTAGCTAATTTTACTTGACCCCTTGGCGTTATTAGAGTGATAAGGTCTAAGCATTGCTCGCCGTTTGGCTTTGTAAATGGTCGCGGTTTGCGTCTAAAATAGCCCATATTTAGATACTTTTGCAAAGGTTCATTATTAAACATCAAAATCCCTAGTTCGTGCATTAGAGCGAATAACTGGTTTTGTCCTATAATTACGCCTTCATTCTTATCACAAAGGATTTTCGCATATTCGCCTATTTTAATATCGCCTTTGCTAACCTCGACGGCGCGCGCGAAATCTACATAAGGCGCGTCAGCTTCGATCTTATGCTCTAGCTGTTTGTTTTTGTCTTGTTCGTCTGCGTATCTTAATGCCAGCTGTGCGAATACGCGCGGGTCTGCTAAGACGTTTTGAATATCCAAAGGGCGGTTACTGCTGTTTAGGATAAAATCGCTCGCCCAGTCCCTGAATAAAATCGTCTGTGGAGTTTCACGCAATTTAAAGCCCAAAGTAATAACGCCCTTTTTCGTCCAGAATGTCTTATCCGCGCCACCGTTACAATTTGTCACGGTGTAAAAATGCACGCTCTCTTTAAACTCGTTTCTAGCCTTTTGCTGCCTGATAGCTTCCTCACTTACGCCAAATCCATCTGCGACTTGCTTATTAGATAAGCTCCACGTGTCTTGATACTCCGAAATCTCTAAATTTAGATCATTAAATGCTACTATTGCTTTCATCGTTGTATCCTTGCTCCGTTAGTTCTCTTACTTGCTTTCTTAGGTTTTTGTTGATGTAAAATAGATCGTAAGCCATATTTATTAACCCTTGTGGTGCTTCTTTCACACTAGAAACGCCGTAAGCTCTTAAATGGCTAGTAAATTCTTTTATCTTTTGAGGCTCGATAGCGATAATCGCTCCGCCTTTGCCTGCTGTTGTTATTTCTAACCTCATCTTATTATCCTTTCTTGCGTTGAGGTGCATTACTCGACGGCTTAGATTTTAGCCGTCTGATTTCGTCCTCTAGTTCGTTGATCTCTCTTGCTAGTTGTAGCGATGTATCATAAAAGCTAAGGGCTATGTCTAGAGCGTCATCGGTCTGCTTGCTAGTTTCGCCCTCTTTTATGGCTTTTAATAGGCTAGGGTTACGCTTTTTTACTATTAGCATAAAGCCTAAGTAAAAATCCTCCTCGCTTAGCTTGTCGTATCTTGGCTTTAGGGGCTTCATCTTTCGCCCCCTTGCTCTGGTGTCGCTCCGCCTTGCTTTTTATACATGAAAGCTTCAAGGTCATCACGTTTAAAGCGTATGGTTTGATTTGTGTAGATGATAGGTTTTGGGAAGTCGCTTGATTTCTTGTATCTGTAAAGCGTCGATACTCCTATGCCTAAAAACTCCGCTGTTTCTCTTGAATTTAGTAGGGCTTTGTTTTGCATTTTTAATCCTTTTATATGTAATTTTTCTCAAATGGTTAAGCCTGAATGCTTGCAAGCTTGATATGCTTAAGTTGATTTGATATGGGAGAATTATTACGGAATAAAAAAGGCGTGCTTGTTTTTAAAAAATGCTTAAAATAGACTTTTTAAAAATGTTTTTCACTAAGTAGGATTTTTACAATGTTGTTTTTTGCTTCAACTAGTGCGTTAATCATATTTTTTAAATATGTATCTAGCTTTAAATTATGAGTTTTATTTATATCTTGTAGAATTTTTTTAATATCGCTAACGCTGGCTTCTTGTTTAAAATATGCTGTTTCTTTTAAAAAAATATTTTTGCACCTATTGCTACTTTTTGTTTTTGCTAACTCATCTAATAGGTCATAAATAACGTCCAGGGCTATATTTAAACTTTTGTTGGCTTTTGCCGTAATAATGTTGGTATTAATGTTGGTCTTTGTTTCAAGGAAACAAGCTGTTTTTAAAATTAGGCTAATATCTTGATTTAGGGCTTTTGTCGGCTTTCTTTTTGCTTTTGTAACTTTTTGCTTTACCTCATCGCAAATATATTGATAAAAAGCTTCTGATAATAATATTATTTTTTCTTGGTTAATTTGGTCTATTGTTATTTTTTTATTGATAAAAGTAAAATGGTCCTCTAATTCTTTTAAAAAGGGTGTGATACTAATAAATTTTTCGTATGTTATGAAAACTTTGTCTTTATTTCTCTCGGCTAGGTCATAAGAAAATAAAAAAACTACTTGAGTAACAAAGGTTATAAATATTTCATTGTCTTTGCTTGGTTTTACCTCTATTATTTTCAAAATATCTGTGTTAATAGGATCAAAGCCACCACTAAATTTTTTATTAAGACCACAACTCATCTAAATAATCACTCCACCACTGCATTAACTCCGCCCTCTCGTCCAGCCTTTGGCTTCTGTCATAAATAGCTTTTACACTGCTTCGCTCTTTGTGGTCTAGGCAAAGCTCTATCACGTCACTACTAAAGCCGTGATTTTTGATGTTTTCATTTAGTAGCGTGCTTGCTGTCGTGCGTAAGCCGTGAAAAACCATTTCATCGCCAAAGCCTAACCGCTTAATCGCTTGGTTGAGGGTGCTATCGCTTAGCGGTCTTGTAGCACTTATGCCACTAGGAAAGACAAAATCGCCCCTTTTATGCTCTAGCATTGTTTTTAAAAGCTTCTTTACTTGCTTACTAATAGGCATATAAAAAATTTCTCTTAGCTTCATTGCTTCGGCTGGAAATGTAATTAAATCATTCTCAAAATCCACGTATTGCCATTTTAGTTCTCTCACGTTTGCACTGCGTAAAAAGGTATGCACGCCAAATATTAACGCTTGCTGCGTGCAAAACGAGCCTTGATAGTCCTGCATTGCTCTTAATAGCTCTTTAGCTTGCTTGGCTCGGTTATTGCCTTGTAGTGGTTATTTGATGAGGTCTTGAAAGTATCATTAAAAATAATATCTCGTGTTGGATTGTGTTCGATGTAGCCCTTATTTACTGCCAAATCTAAGATTTTGCGAAGTAACCTAAATGTTCGCTCTGATGTTTAGTGTGTTATGCCCTTTTTGATTTCTTGTGCTTGTATCTGCTCGATTACTTGCATATAATCTCTACGCTTTAGAGCGGTTATCTCTTTGCTACCTAAATAAAAGATGAGATGATTTTTTACACGCCCTATTTGCTTCTTAGTCGATACGAGGCTTTTGCTCTGCTCTTTTTCTATCCACTCATCGGCTACATCTTTAAACGTGATAGCTTTTTGCTTGGCTGTGGCTGTCTGCAAGTCTTCGCCCCTATCTCTTAACCTCTCTAGCTCTAAGGCTTTCGCCCTTGCTTCTGCTAGCGTAATGCTTGGATATTTGCCTAGCCTAATTTGTTTTGTTGTTCGCTTCTCGTCGCTCTCTTGATACTTGAAATAAAATGTTTTGGTGGTTTCTTTTTGGGTCTTGTAAGCAAGCACATATAAAAATTTTACTCCGTCATCTTTTACCCACTCACGATTTTTATTTTTGAGTGTAAATTTTTTTAGTGCCAAATCGTTTGTAAAGCTTGCCATTTCGTAACCCTTGTTTTTGAGTGTAAAAAGTTACTAAAAATATTTTTTTACACTCAGATACACACTCAAAAGAGTGATATTAGATGAAATGCAATGATAAGAGATGAGAGCTTAAAAAGTGGTAAAAGCCCTAAATTTAGGCTTTGAAAAGCTTTTTTTGACAAGGTTTGAAAACCCCTGAAAACGTCTGTTGGTGGAGTTAAGCGGGATCGAACCGCCGACCTCTTGAATGCCATTCAAGCGCTCTCCCAGCTGAGCTATAACCCCAAATAGATTTTGGCATTTTATCTTTTTATGGCTTACAATATTTTGAAATTTGTTTTAGTAAAATAAAATTTTAAGCAATTTTTGGATAATATTGCAAACTTTAACGCGGGAATAGCTCAGGGGTAGAGCACAACCTTGCCAAGGTTGGGGTCGCGAGTTCGAATCTCGTTTCCCGCTCCATTAACTTAGCCCGAGTGGCGGAATGGTAGACGCAAGGGACTTAAAATCCCTCGGTAGTTTTTACCGTACCGGTTCAAGTCCGGTCTCGGGCACCACGATATGGCGACATGGCCAAGTGGTAAGGCATGAGCCTGCAAAGCTTTGATCCCCGGTTCGAATCCGGGTGTCGCCTCCAAACTTCAAAAATAACTACTCGAAGGAATAATAGTGAGAAATTTATTTTTAGCAGCTTGTATATCATTTTTTGTAGCTGGTTGTTCAAATACTTGGCATGGCGTAAAAGAAGATACTCATAATGCCAAAGAATGGACCAAAGAAAAGATAAATGATGGAGCTACATATATTAAAGAAAAAACAGAGTAAATTTTAAAGATTATAGTAAATTTTAAGCAAAGTTGGTTATAATCACAAATCTTTAATTCGGGAGATGGCTGAGCGGTCGAAAGCGGCGGTCTTGAAAACCGTTGAGGTGTGAAAGCCTCCTGGGGTTCGAATCCCTATCTCCCGGCCATACATCTAATTTATTATTCATAATGCCTATAAGAAAATTTTTATAAAAATTCAGTCCAAAATTTACTAGAACTAAAAATATCAGTAAATTTCTTATTTAAAGTAAGACATTGTAAGATAAGGAAAAGTTTAAGAGTTTTTATATTTTATTTTTAGCTGCCTTAAATTATTAAAACAATATTTGTAATACACATCCAAAATAAAAATTTAAATTAAAGCAATCCATGAAAATAGTTTAAAGACAAAGTAGTGGCTATGTTTTATGTAGTCTAGGTTCTATTTATATTTAATAGATAAAAGTGCAACAGACAAAAAATTAAACTACTTGCTAATAAATATTTTTTTGAAATATTATTTTGAGAGAATATCTAGCTACATAAAAGTAGCTAGATAAGGAAAAATTTCTAAAAATTTTAGATTTTTAAAAGCTCGGCTTCTTTTTCTTTTACAAGAGTATCGATTTTTGCAGTGTAGGTGTCAGTTATCTTTTGAACCTCATCCTGCCCCTTTTTACTCTCATCCTCAGTTATAGCTTTGTCTTTTTCAAGTTTTTTTACTTCATCATTTGCATCTTTTCTTACGTTTCTTATACTAACTTTGGCTTTTTCTCCCATTGATTTTGCATGTTTTGCATTTTCTTGGCGTTGCTCGACGGTCATAGGTGGAAAAAATAGCTTGACACTCTCACCATCACTATTTGGATTGACGCCGATATTTGCTGCTTGGATAGCTGAAGAGATCGCTTTTATCATGCTCTTTTCCCAAGGTGTAATAGCAATAGTTGAAGCATCGCTTGTAAGCACAGTGGCCACTTGGTTGAGCGGAGTTGGCGAACCATAATAATCAACCATTACATGATCTACAATATTAATGTTTACCTTACCCGTTCTAAGCGTTGTAAAGTCACGTTTTAATGAAGCTATTGCTTTTTCGCAGCCTTCTTTTTGTGTTTCGTAAATTTTATTTAGCATTGATGTCCTTTATTAGAAGTTTTGTACTTCGTTGATGATCTACTTTTAGTGATATTAAAACTTTGCGTTTATCGAGAGGGGGGTTAAATTTACATTCAAAAACACCATTTGTCATAGGTACTTTTTTAAAGCCATTAAAGCCAGTCATAAAAAAACTACCTTCACTAGCATTTGTATCGGTTTTGATGATTAGCTTGTCGATCGCATTATTTTGCGGATAGCCCTCTGGAAATATCCACTGGGCATTTAGAAATTTACTATTAAATGTTAGTGCTATTTTGGTACCGTTCATTACTGGTGTTCTATAGAGATCGTAAACATCACTCTTGTCTGAAACCGCACCTGAGTTTTGATTTAAAAGGGCTAAAAAGCCAAATTCTTTTGCCAAAGAGACAACTCTGTTATCGATCTCGCCGTATGGTACCGCGAAATATTTTGGCTTATAACCCATGTGCTTTTCAAAGGTCTCTACGCCTTTTTGAAAATCCTCCCTTAATGCCTCATCGCTAAGCTTTGTCATTCTTGGATGAGCGTACGAGTGGTACCCAATCTCGCCATAAGCCTCAAGTTCTTTAATCTGATCAAAATCTAAATAATCGCCATATTTATTTGCACTGGCTTCCACATAAAGCATTAGTGCAAATGGATAGTTATACTCTTTAAATACACTAAGGGCCTTGTCATAGAAACTTTTATAACCATCATCTACAGTGATGACGATCCAGTTATCAGGTATTTTTTCGCCAGCATTTACAGCATCGACTAGCTTTGAGAGTTTAACGACTTCATAGCCATTATTTTTGAAATATTCAAACTGCTCTCTTAAATTTTTAATAGAAATATCAGTGCTTGTATGTCTTGGATCATCAAAGCGATGATAGACTAAAATATGAGCGTCTGCTAAAGCAAATGTTAGCGTCAAAAATGACGCTAAAAGTGTTTTTATCATTGTTATTTTGCTGGAGTTTGTGGTGCACTAGGAGCTGATGGTACGTCGTTTGACTTTGGTATGACTAGAGATTTACTATCGAAGCTATCAACGATAGAGCGTTTTAGATCTTTATTGTAGAAGTATCCAAGTGCAAGTGTATTTAAGATAAATAAAATACCTACGATAAAAGTAAATTTAGCTAAAAATCCAGCTGGTCCTTTTGCTCCAAAAAGACTCTCGTTACTTCCGCTATATGCCCCAAGTCCGATAGATGAGCTTTTTTGAAGTAAAACAGCGATAGTTATGATGACAGCTAGAGCAAACTGTAAGATCAAAAATATTAAACTCACGAAATTTCCTTTAAATTTTTAAAAATAATTGGTTGCGATTATACAAGAAAAGATTTAAATTTTTAGTTAAAGTTCTTTTTCAAGCTCATAAAGCTCGTATCTTATGCTTTTAAAAAGCTCGGCTTGTTCTAAATTTATGAGCTTAAAGCACTCTTCAAGCACGCGAGCACTCTCCTGGGCGCGCTTGAAATTTGCAGTGATTATCTCGTCTAAATTTTCTCTAGCTTGTTCGCTTTTCGTGCTAGTTTTTAAGACATCATTTTGAGAATTTCTAAATTTTAAAAATTCTTTTTGTGGGATCTTTGCTTTGTGGCGGAGGGATTTTATTTTGTAGGCGAGCTTAGCGTCATCAAAGACATATCTTTTTATATCTTCAACGACACGAAGCCCTTCTTTTAGCCTATTTAGATTCGCATCTATTACTCGGTAGATGCGCTCATCTTTAGTCATTTCTATTAAAAATTCCTAAAATTTGTAGTAATGATGTAAATAGATTTACAAAATCAAGATACAAAGCAACTGCGCCTTCAACTGGAGTTTCGTAGTTTCCACGGATAATATTTTGCGTATCAAAAAGTATATATGCGCTAAATAAGATCGATGAAATACTTGCGATTACAAGTTGAAACATTGTGCTTTTAACAAAGATATTAATAATAGCTGCTGCAACGATAACAATTAAGGTTATGAACAACATTTTACCCATTGTTGTAAAGTTACGTTTTGTATTCATTGCAAAGACACTTAACGCACCAAAAGCAACTGTTGTTAGTCCAAATGCTTGAGCTACAATACCAGCTCCACTTGGCATAGCCAAGATCGCTGAAAGTAGCGGAGTTAGCGTAAGGCCACTTATGAAAGTAAACGCAAATAGAAGTATTAAATTTAATCCCTCTTTGCGTTTAGCTGCCATTAAGCCAAAAAGTAGTGCAAACTCGACTATTACAAGTCCCCAGAACAAAAATCTATTTGCCGCAAAAACGCCAGCTATGCTAATACCTACATAAGCGCCAGCTGTTGCTGAAAGTAGTGATGCTGCAAAAAGTTGATAAGTTTGTTTTATAAAAGTGCTTAGTGAGCTTTGAGAGTACGCAAGTTCTTCTTGATTTTGTTTTGCGTAGTTCCTATCATACAGACTCATTTTATCTCCTTATGAATTTTTGAATGAGTTTAGCCTAAAATAATTAAACAATGAATAAAAAGAATTTTAACAAATTATATTAGTTAAAAATTTATATGTTAAAGTATTTTTTAGATTAAATAAAAGTTGCTATAATCGCGTAAAAATATAAAAAATGGAGATAAATTTCTATGGATGACTCGCTACTTGAAGGTGCGGTAAAATTTATGGAAGATGGCTTTTTAGAGCATGAAGAGCTCTTTAAAAGTCTACAAAATAGACAAGACCCGCATACCCTTTTTATATCCTGTGTTGATTCAAGAGTAGTACCGAATTTGATAACAAACTGCCTTCCAGGCGAGCTTTTTATGGTGCGAAATATTGCAAACATCGTGCCACCTTATAGAGTGAGCGAGGAATTTTTGGCAACGACTTCGGCTATCGAATATGCATTAGAGCTTTTAAATATCAAAAATATCATTATTTGCGGGCACTCTGACTGCGGCGGATGTGCAGCGCTTTATATGGATGAAAAAAAGCTCAAGACCACGCCAAATGTTAGAAATTGGATAAAGCTAATAGAGCCGATCAAGCGAGAAGTGCTTAAATTTACAAGCGACGATCCAGCAAAAATGGCGTGGCTAACTGAGAGATTAAATGTGATAAATTCGATCGAAAATATAATGACTTATCCAAATGTAAAAGAGGAGTATGAAAGAGGAAACCTTCAAATTTATGGCTGGCACTACATTATAGAAACCGGTGAAATTTTTAGCTACGATTTAAAAGAGGGCACATTCAAACTTTTAGCAGATAAAAGGGGTGAAAATGCGTAAAATTTTAACAATCGTCTTGCTCTCATTTATAATGCTTTTTGGTGCTGAAAATAATAAAACTCAAGAAGAAAATATACTAAGCCTAACAAATCAAATTTTAACTTTAAATAATCAAATCCAAATCATAAAAGCACAGCAAAAAGATACAAACTCAACAAAAGCTGATAATTCAAATTTAGCTGGACTTCAAAAGAAAAAAAATGACCTTTTGGAAAAAATTCCACTATATGTTATGCAGATTGAAGTAACTCAAAACGATATTGATAAATTTATTTTGCAAAAAAATAATTTAGAAAAAAAAGTAGCTAAATTAGAGAAGCAATTAAACAAAGATGCTTACGTTCAAAGTGCTATTGAGCTTGAGAAAATGAAGATAGATTATGCATATTTCTCAGCTTTAATTAATCTTGAAGAAATATTTAAAAAAGGCGCTAAAGCAAACTCTATAAAAGAGGTGATAGATAACGGACTTTTAAATTTACAAACAAATTCTTACGTCAGTATAAAAGAGCTAAAAGATTCTCTAAATGAGACTTCAAGCTCTTACGATAACGCATTTGCCGAGCTTGATTTAAAAAAAGAGACTGATGAGGAAATTTTAATCTATCTTAAAAACAATGCCGATCTTCTAAGCTCAAGCATGATCTTATCAGAGCTAAATTTAGTCGATACGGTCGAATATATAAATAAGCTAACTTCTATAAATTCGACAAAATTTAACGTTGGTAAGATCGTAGTTATAATCGTAGTATTTTTATTTTTTGTCTCACTTACAAGAATTCTTGCCAAACTCACATACTGGCTTATGTCACTCATTGCATCAGGCGAAGGCGTAAAGGAGGCAAAGGATCAGATAGTAGATATCGTTAAAAAGCCTATCTCTGCACTTCTTATCATTTATGCGCTAAATATTTGTATCGGTGTTGGCTTTTATCCAGTGCCAGTGCCACTAACTCTAGCAAATATATTCTCGATCGTCTATATAGTCGCATTTTCATGGCTTGTTTTAACTATCCTAAATGGTTATGGCATAGTAATAATCGATAAAATCGCACAAAAGAGTAGACGAAAAGAGGTCGTAAATTTAGTTTTAAAAGTAGTCTATGTAATTGTATTAATAATCGCACTTTTACTAATTCTTCAAAAGCTTGGCTTTGATATATCAGCGCTCATAGCTTCACTTGGTATCGGTGGTCTTGCTGTTGCTTTTGCGGCAAAAGATATCATCGCAAACTTCTTTGCTTCTGTTATGATGCTTTTTGATAATTCATTTTCGCAAGGTGATTGGATAGTTTGTGGTGATATAGAAGGTACTGTCGTTGAGGTTGGCTTTAGAAAGACGACTATCAGAAGTTTTGATAATGCTTTAATCTTTGTGCCAAACTCAAAACTAGCAAGTGATCCTGTTAGAAACTGGAGTAGAAGAAAAGTTGGTAGACGTATTAGAATGCTAATTGGCATTGAGTATGGAGCGACAACTGATGAGATTAAAAAATGTGTAGATGACATAAAAACTATGTTGATAAATCATCCAGATATTGCCAAAAGTGAGGATATAACAGCAAAGAAAAAAGGGCTAAAATATAGACAAAGTATAGTTTCGGTTGATGATTATGCTGGATATAAATCAAATTTATTTGTCGTGGTTGATGATTTTGCAGATAGCTCGATAAATATCTTAGTTTATTGTTTTGCAAAGACTATCGTTTGGGGAGAATTTCTAGATGTCAAACAAGATGTAATGCTAAAGATTATGGATATTTTAAAGCAAAATGGTCTAAATTTCGCATTCCCAAGCCAAAGCTTGTATATTGAAAGTATCAAAGATAAAATTTAAGGAGAAAACAATGAGTGATGATTTTGACTATGAAGAAGTAGAAGAAGACTACTCTGAATTTAATGACGATGAGGACGATAGTAGCGATAGTTATGACTATAATTACGATGAAAATGACTACAACTACGAAGATAGTGACGAGGATGAGGATAGTTACGACTCTTATTAAAAATACTTAATGAAATTTAATGGAATAAATTTACAGGGAGTTTTGTTTGACACACGATTTTGTAGATCAAAGTAGTTATAAAGCGATCGATGATATCTATAAAACGATATTAGACGTTATGATAGCTGCAAATGCACTATCTTTGTTGCTTTTTATGATCATAGCTACACCACTACTTTTTATGTGCTTATTATTTATAGCAGCTGGTATATTGCTTAGAATAAAATTTGACATAAAATATAGAGTATTAATATCTCTTGCATTTCACCTAAATATCATATTACTTGTTACTATTATTGTTACTACTATGGGTTGGAATACTGGAATTTGGATAATACTCGTTGGTGTAATTTTTATAAACTACTTCCTAGCGTTTGATTCAAAGAGTCTTACTTATATAATGGCATTTTTAGAATTAATCTTGCTTATACTTCTTTATTTTATTCACAAAGATGAGGCACCGCTGATCCCATCGGCTATACGAGGGGCGATAGTTATATGCAGTATTGTTTTTGCTTTTTTTATTGTTTTAAGACTTTCAATGTTTGCAGATATCATCACTTCTAGTGGATATCAGCAAATAAGAAAAGAGACGGAAGAGCTTGAAAAGGACTCAAAGCATGATTTTTTAACGGGGCTTTTAAATAGAAGAATAATAGAAAAAACTTTAAGATTTGAACTAGTTGCTAATAAGGAAAGAAGTGGTAATACAAATTTAGTCATAATGCTAGGTGATATTGATAATTTTAAAAAAATAAACGATACATATGGGCATGACTGTGGCGATGAGGTCTTAAAAGATGTAGCCAGTGCTTTGAAGAAATCATTTAGAGGTAAAGACTATGTTTGCCGCTGGGGCGGAGAAGAATTTTTGATAATCTTGCCCGATACAAAGATAGAATTTATCCACGAAGTGAGCAAAAGACTTAAAAAACAGATAAACAACGCAAAACTTCCAGATAAAACTCCAGTTACTATGACCTTTGGCATGCTAATATGTGCAAATGGTATTGAGGTGGATTTTGAGCAAGCCATAACTTTAGTAGATAAGCTGCTTTACGAAGGCAAGCAAAATGGCAAAGACCGCATCGAATTAGAAATTTTAAAAAAGGGCTCGGATGCGTAGAATTTCACTCTATACGGCTCAAAAAATTATCATATTTTCAATATTATTAACTCATGTCTGTTATTTTTTTATCTTTTTATTTATGAAAGAAGAAATTCTAGCAGTTACGAATGTATTTTCAGTAGCAACCTATCTTTTTCTTTTAAGGCTTATTTATGATAGCCCTGAAAATAACAAGATAACAATGGTAATAGTCCAGCTTGAAATTTTATTTCATGCATTAGTTTGTATGCTGACACTTGGATGGGGATACGGATTTGGGTTATTGTTTTTAGCATCGTCGCTAATACTATTTTTTACGTCATTTACCTATAAATTTTTTAACTACATAATAGTTGCAACGCAAATAATTTTATCCATAGTCTGCTATATATATTTAGATGGCCAGCCTGTAAAAGATTTTGACGGCTTTAAAGATCTACTTTTTGTTTTTAACTTAAGTATGGTTTGCGTATTTTCGGTTATCGTTTCGTACCTTTTGGAAAGCTCAAATTTATTTATATTTTTAAGCATCTTAGAGGAAAAAGAGATGGCTGAAAATATCTTAAATCACGATCCATTAACAGGACTTTTAAATCGTACTTCGATGCAGAAAATTTTAAGTCAAAACGATCTTTATAAAAATAGGGACTTTGCTATCGTTATGTGCGATATTGATAACTTTAAAAAGATAAATGATACCTATGGACACGGCGCAGGAGATGCTGTTTTAAAAAGCTTATCAGGCATATTTAAAAATACATTTAGAGATAAAGATAGAGTAGCTAGATTTGGCGGAGAAGAATTTTTAGCAGTCGTCTTGGGTGTAAAAAAAGATGTAGCTGTAAGTATCGTAGAGCGCGTAAGAGAGACTCTTAATAAAAACATAGTTGAGTTTGAAAATATAAAAATAAATGCAACTATGACATTTGGAGTTGTTGCACATGATGGCGCAGGTGAGTTTAGTATAGAAAAAATGATCAAGCAAGCTGACGAGTTACTTTATGTCGGTAAGAGAAATGGTAAAAATATCGTTATGAGTGCGGATTACGATCCAAAAGGATAAATTTAGAGGCCTAAGCCTCTAAATTTTAATGTCCATACATTATGTTTGGTAGCCAAAGTGAAATTTGCGGTATATAAGTAACCAAGATAAGGCCAAAGAACAAGGTTAGCGTCCATGGCAAGCACGCCACAATGACCTCTTTTAAGTTCATATTTGTAAGACCGCTTGCGACAAATAAATTTAGTCCAACAGGCGGAGTGACCATACCTATCTCCATATTTACAACCAAGATGATACCAAAGTGAATAGGATCAACGCCTAGTTGCGTAGCTATCGGAAGCAAGAGCGGCACCATGATCATGATAACGCTTGAAGGCTCCATAAACTGACCCATGATAAAGAGCAAGATATTTACAAATATCAAGAACCCTATCATGCCGATATTTGCATCAAGTATCATAGAAGCGATCGCTTGAGGGATCTGCTCGCTAGTTAGCAAATATGCAAAAACAACGGCGTTTGCGATGATGAAAAATATCATAGCTGTTGTAAGGGCTGAGTCTAGGCAGATATCCCAAAGATCTTTTATCTTTATATCTCTATAGATAAAAAGCGAGATAAATAGCGCATAGACCGCACTTGCCGCAGCAGCTTCAGTCGGAGTGAATATGCCTCCATAAATTCCGCCAATAACCACAACGACGATTAGTAAAGCCCAAAATGCTTTTGCAAATTTCTGCACTCTTGCTTTAAGTGGCTCAGCCTTAGTCGCTTTAAATCCAAGCTTTTTTGCTCCGACATAAGTTTGAACTAACATAAAAGCACCAAGCATAAGACCTGGCACGACGCCCGCCATAAAGAGCTTACCGATACTAACCTCAGCAGTTACGCCATAAACTATCATAACAACCGAAGGTGGGATCAAAATTCCAAGCGAGCCAGCCGTAGTTATGCCGCCCACTGCGTACTCTTTTGGATAGCCAGCCTCTTTTATCGCTGCAAACATAATTGAACCAATAGCCACAACCGTTGCAGGTGAGCTTCCAGAGACCGCTGCAAAGATTATGCAGGCAAATATCGCACTCATAGGCAAGCCGCCTGGCAAGTGCCCAACCATAGACTTTGCAAAGTCGATGATACGCCTTGCTGAGCCGCCTTTGCTTAGTAAATTTCCAGCCAAGATAAACATCGGGATCGCCATTAGCGAAAATTTATTGATACCATCAAATATGAGCTGCGGGATCGTAGCGATGTCGATATCTGTAAAAAATATCATCGTTAAAACGGTGCTTGTGCCTAGCGAAACCGCGACTGGCACGCCTATTAGCATAAGTGCAAAAAGCAGGATAAATAAAAATGCTATTGTCATCTTTTTTCTCCTTAGTCTTTGACTACGCTACCATGAGCTAGCTCGTGCGCTTCGTTGCTTACGACCTTTGCTGCAGGAGTTAGAGCTACTTTGATAGCCTTTTCAGCCGAGCGGTAGCTAGCTGTGACAAAGGCTATTGGAAGCACTAGCATAGGGACCCATTGAGGTATGCCAAGGTCTATTATCATCTGCTCGATCTCGTGCAAAATTTTAAGATAATCCACCGAATAAACCGCGATAAATATCAAAAAGACAGTCGTTAAGATGTGCGAAAAGAGCAGGCATGCCTTCGCGAGCGCTGGTGGAAATTTCTCCACCAAGATAGTTACGCTCACGTGGATGCCCTTGTTAAAGCCATACGCTGCGGCAAAAAACGCCGACCATATAAATAAGTAGTTTGATAGCTCGCTCGCCCATGACCAGCTTTTGTCAAAAAAATATCTAGCCATGACGTTAGCAAAGGCTAGTAGCGTTCCACTAGCTAGCCCTAAAACGGCGATAGTCTTATTGAGCGAGACTATCAATATATCAAGAGCGTTAATGAAATTTTTCATTATTTTGTCTCGATTGTTTTTTCTATAAGCTCTTTGCCGATGACATCGTAAAATTTAGGATAGATAGCCTGCATAGTCTTCTCCCACTCAGCTTTTTGTGCGTCGTCTATCTTGAAAATTTCTAGCTTTTTAGTCTCTGCTATATATTTTTCAAGCTCGGCTATGACATGAGCGTCCTCTTTAGCTGTCTCTTCTCTCTCGTAAGCTGTAGCCTCGCTTAGAGCTTGTTTTACATTTGCTTTTAGATCATCTGGTAGTTTGTTCCAAAATTTATCACTCATAACGACTAGATAGCCTAGATATCCGTGGTGTGAAAGCGTAAGCGAGCTTTGAACCTCGTGAAATTTAGAGTTATAGAAATTTGATAGTGGGTTTTCGGTCGCATCAACTACGCCTTGTTGAAGCGCAGAATAAACCTCTGAAAATGGCAGAACTTGTGGGTTGCCACCGATCGCTTTGATCTGCTCTTCAAGCACTTTTGAGCTTTGAATTCTAAATTTTTGTCCTTTTGCATCTTCTGGCACAAGGATCGGTTTTTTGCTCGAGCTAAAGTGCTTAAATCCCGCATCCCAGTAATCAAGCGCTACAAAGCCTTTTTTAGTCACAAGGCCTTTTAGCTCCTCGCCAACTGCGCCATCTTGAACCTTGTGAAGGTGGTCTGCATCTTTAAAGATGAAAGGCAGGTCAAATAGCTGAAACTGCGGCACGATAGGTGTAAATTTAGAAAAACTTGGAGCTGCCATTTGAACGTTGCCAAGTTTTAGCGCACCAAAAACTCTATCGTCATCAAGTAGCTGCGCTGATGGGAAGACTTGAACTTTTATCTTGCCGCCACTTAGCTCTTCAGCACGCTTTGCAAAAAAGTCAGCTGCCTTGCCCTTTGGCGTAGAAGCTGCGACAACGTGAGCAAATTTGATCGTATAGACCTTATCAGCACCAAATGCTAAGCCACTGATGGCACAAGTGAAAAGTAAAGCTTGTAAGAATTTCATCTTTTATCCTTTGTAATGGTTTTGTTAAACGCATTATAAATTTCAAAAATAAAAATTTAGAAATTTTGTTTCGTAAATTCACAGTTGTTTATTTTTATATGTGTATTTTAGTAACAAATATGCTTTTAAAAGCTAATTTATATTTTCAAAAAATTTTTATAATTTTTCTATAACTAAACTTTTAAAGTATATTTGTTACTTTTTTACACATAAAATTTATTTTATTTTTACTTTTAATAAATTTTTTGAATCTATTTAACCAAATGCACGGGATATTTTGCTCTAAGTTTGCTTTTTCATAAGCTTAAAAGCCAGCCAAAAAATGTAAGTTTAGGTTTGCTTAAATTTAGCCTATATTTTGCGGCTAAATTTAAAAGATTTTTATTTATTAATTTTTTATGGCTATAATACGAAACAACAAATTTTATTATTAAGGAATTATTATGTTTGAACTTAGAAAACTTCCATTTGATGCAAATAGCAATGCAGTAGTTAGCGCAAAAACCTGTGAATACCACTATGGCAAGCATCATGCAACTTACGTAGCAAATTTAAACAATCTTATAAAAGATACAAAATTTGCTAACGCATCTTTTTATGAAATTCTAACAAATAGCGAAGGTGGGCTTTATAACAACGTTGCTCAAGTTTACAACCACGACTTTTACTGGGACTGCATCGCTAAAAAAAGCAAGATGTCAAGCGAGCTAAAAGCTGCGATCGAAGCAAATTTTGCAAATTTCAAAGAGGAATTTTTAAAAGCAGCTACAACGCTTTTTGGCTCAGGCTGGGCGTGGCTTGTATTTGATCCAAGCAGTAAAAAGCTAGAGATCATACAAACTAGCAACGCAAAAACTCCAGTGAGCGACGGCAAAGTACCACTTCTAGTCGTTGATGTTTGGGAGCATGCTTACTACATCGACAACTTCAACGCTCGCCCAAAATACCTAGAGACTTTTTATGAGAACATAAACTGGGAATTTATAAGCAAAGCTTACGAGTGGGCACTAAAAGAGGGTCTTGGCTCAGTTGAGTTTTACACAAAAGAGCTTCATAAATAATATCTGGCGGGGCTTTCCCGCCTTTAAATTTCTACTTTTATCTAAATTTTTAAAGTCATCAAATTTATCAGCAAGAACTACCTTGTTTTAAAAGAAAGTGTAACTTCAAAAATGGCTCAAGATTTTGTTTTAGCAAACAAATTTCTCTTAAATTTAAAGCCAGTGTGAGTTATCTCAACTTCAAATTTCTACTTTGTTGAAAATTTTAAAGCCACTGCTAAATTTACAAGCTATGGGCATAGAATTTACCACTTCAAAAAGGCATAAAACGCTCGCTTTTATCGGTCTGCTACATTGTGGTTGGGCGGTTTTTGTACTTAAATTTAAAGCAACCAAATAAAAACTAGTGTAGGTCATCTTGCCTTTAAATTTATCAGCAAAACTTGATTTGATGTTAAAAAATGGTGGTGGGGGGCAATGTTCACTGTTTCAAAAATGCCCCGAGCTGTATTAATTAGGCAAGGGTAGCTTAAATTTCAAAGCCACCCAGCCAAATTTACTCAATTTATCTTTTTGAAGTGTATAAATTTATGCCATTTTGTAAGCGTTTTAGCCCTTCAAGCACTCTGACTCTTTGGGTTGCGATATTCATACGGAGGAAAAATCTATCTCCTCTGTAAGCATTGCCATCATTTAGCCAAAGTCCAGCTTTATCACGCAAGAAATTCATAAAGTCACTCGAATCCTCGCAAAACGCGCTGCAATCAAGCCACAAAAGATAAGTCGCATTTGAAGGTAGAAGCTTTACTGGTAAATTTTGCTCTTTTATAAAATTTATAACGATTTTTTTGTTTTCAAAGAGATACTCCCTAAGCTCATCAAGCCATGTTTGACTATCGTTAAATGCCGCTATTGTCGCAGTTATTGCAAATGCGTTTGCCTCACCTATCTCATCATAATTTACAGCCGCATTTATTCTGGCACGTATCTGTTTATTTGGTGTGACGATGGCTGAGCTTTGAAGTCCTGCGATATTAAAGGCCTTTGTAGGCGAGATGCACGTGATTGAGTTATTTTTGCACTCCTCGCTAACGCTGATAAATGGCACGTAGCTTAGACCAGGATCAGTTATATCGCAGTGAATTTCATCGCTGATAACCAAAACATCATGTTTGTAGCAAAGCTCGCCTATTTTTTTAAGCGTCTCTTTGTCCCAAATTTTTCCTATTGGATTGTGAGGATTGCAAAGAAGCATCATAGTTGTTAGCGGCTGCGCTAGCTTTGCTTCAAGGTCTTCAAAATCAATCTCATAAGAGCCATCTTTATAGACAAGGTCATTTGATAAAATTTCACGACCATTATTTTTAATGCAGTTAAAAAATACGTGATATACGGGAGCTTGAACTAAAATTTGATCTCCTGGATTACTAAATCTTCTAATCGCAGTAGAAATCGCTGGTATAACACCAGTGCAAAAGCACATCCAATCGTTTTCAAAGCTAACATCATGACGCCTTTTCCACCAGCCTTTAATCGCTTCGTTCCACTCTTTTGGGATAAATGAGTAGCCAAAGACGCCATTATCAAGACGCTTTTGTAGGGCATTTAAAATTTCAGGTGCAGCCTTAAAATCCATATCAGCAACCCACATTGGCAAAACATCGTTTTTCATTCGCCACTTCGATGAGTTGGTGCCATCTCTGCTAATAAGCGTATCAAAATCGTACTTCATAGCTTTTCCTTAAAATAAAATTTTAAATCAATTATAACCCAAAAGATACTAATATAATTTGAAATTTTCTCTCAATTTAATATTTCAAAAGGAAAAATAATGAAATTAGCTCAGGCTCTCATTTTAAGAGCTGATACACAAAAACGTTTAGAGCAGCTAAAAGGTAGGTTACTCGATAATGCAAAAATGCAAGAAAATGAAAGACCTAGCGAAGATCCAAAGCTTCTTTTAAAAGAACTTGATAGACTAAGCGATGAGCTGTTTAGACTGATCTTAGCTATAAATTTAACAAACTCAAGTGCAAAATTTGAAGGCGTGAGTCTAACTGAAATGATCGCTAAAAAAGATACGCTAAGCCAAAAAGCAAGCGTGCTTAGGGAATTTGCCAAAAGTGCAAGCCAAAAGGTCGATCTTTACTCAAATAGTGAGATAAAAATTTTAAGTAGTGTTGATGTGGCCACGCTCCAAAAGCAAATAGACGAGCTTTCTAAAGAGATCAGAGAGCTAGATATGAAGCTACAAGAGGCAAACTGGCAAGTTGATCTTGTAGAGTAAAATTTATGGTGGAAATGTAGCTAAAGGCGAGTAAAAAGAAAAATTTATTAGGCTTGCGGGGAGAGAGCAAAAGCTTAAATTTATCCCAGCAATTTAAAAAATGTATTCTTAAAAATAAATGTTACTACCACTTACTGATTTAGCTACGTTTTGGGTGGGTTTGGGGAAGATTAATCTTTATCATGTAAAATTTCGTAAATTTTTAAAAAGGAAATTTATGAAACTAGACACTCTAATCGTAAAAGGCATCGAAGCTAAAAACAACCCAAACAAAGCGGTCGTTCCGCCAGTATTTTTAGCTAGCACCTTCGTGCAAGATGACCTTGAAAATTTTCAAGAATTTGCCTACTCACGTGGCAACAACCCTACGAAAAAGGTATTTGATGATATCTTTGCTAAAGTTGAAGGTAGCAAATACGCATTTAGTTTTGGCTCAGGCATGGCAGCAACAGCAGCTGCACTTAGCCTTATCAAAACAGGGCAAAAAGTCCTGCTAAATAGCAACGTCTATGGCGGCACATATAGATATGTCACGACTGTTTTTGAAAGCCACGGCATAAAGAGCGAATTTATAGATGATCTAAATTTTTTAAGCGAAGATGATATAAGTGAGGATGTGGCAGCCATCTTCATCGAAACTCCCTCAAATCCTCTCCTAAGAGTGACTGATATCGCTAGAATTTCAAAGATCGCTCACAAAAAGGGCGCTCTAGTCATCGTGGATAACACATTTTTGACGCCTTACTATCAAAAAGTGCTTGAGCACGGAGCTGACATCGTGGTTTATAGCGCTACAAAGTATATCGGCGGACACGCTGACGTGATCGCTGGTATCGTAACGCTAAACGACGATGCTTTAGCTGAAAAGATAAAATTTGCCAAAAACACACTTGGTGGCATCATCAGCCCGATGGATGCATACTACCTAATACGTGGGCTTAAAACGCTTAGCATTAGGTTTGACAGACAAACGCAAAATACCCATAAAATCATCAAATTTTTAGAGAATAATGACGCCGTTAGCGTGGTGCATTTCCCTGGCTCATATAGCGAGCAAGAGGCCAAGATGCAAGCGGCTCAAGCAAGCGATATCGGCGCTCTTATCTCATTTGAGCTTGATGAAAAATATGATGTAAATAAATTTGTAAAAGCGCTAGAAATTTTTGATCTAGCAGTGAGCCTTGGTGGCGTAGAGAGCCTTATCTGCAGGCCTGCTACGATGACGCACGAGGCATATCCAAAAGAGTTGCTAGACAAGATCGGCATAAAGCAAAATTTGCTTCGCCTAGCCATAGGCATCGAAAACGTCGATGATCTAATAGCCGACCTTGATCAAGCGTTTAAAAAAGCTAAAAAATAAGGAGAAATCATGACAACTACAAAATTTAAAGGTAGTGAGGTAAATTTAAGCGGAAATGAGCTATTTGTCGGCTCTTATGCACCTGAAGCCAGAGTAGTAGCGCAAGATCTTAGCGAATTTAGCGTGGGCGGAAATAACGGCATAGAGGTGCTTGTCTGCTTGCCTTCACTAGATACTGGCGTTTGCGCAGCAGAAGCACGTAAATTTAATGAAAAAGTCGCTGGCAAACACGGCGTAAAACTTAGCATCATCTCAAACGACCTGCCATTTGCGATGGGGAGATTTTGCACGACTGAGGGCATAACAAACCTGCGTGTTGGTAGCGACTTTAGATACGGAGAATTTGCCCAAAACTACGGCATGCTGATGAGTGATGGGGCGCTAAAAGGCTTGCTTGCAAGAGCGGTCTTTGTCATCAAAGATGGTGTAATCATTCACAAACAAATCGTTCCTGAAGTGACAGAAGAGCCAAACTACGATGCAGTATTTGATGCTATTAAAAGTAGCGGTAGTTGCGGTTGTGGCTGCCATTAAAAAAGGCGTTATCTAAGCATCTATTTGATGCTTAGATAATTAATCTTAGTCAAATAGAGATTTTTCAAAAGATTTTACTACAAAGCTTTTTCTATGAAGGCTTGAATAGCCAAACTTAGCAATGGCTTCTAGATGCGCCTTTGTGCCGTATCCTTTGTGCCCAGCAAAGCCGTACTTTGAGTAAATTTTATCCCAGCCTTTCATCAAACTATCACGGCTAACTTTTGCTAATATGCTAGCAGCGCTTACCCCAGCGACTTTGCTGTCAGCTTTTATCATCGTTGTGATACCAACGCCATAGTCTAAATTACCATCATAAATGATCTCAAAACCCTCAAAGTGCGCCTTAAAAATTTTGAGTGCTCGTCTTAAACACTCACTTAGTCCAAGTTCATCTATTTGGACGTTTGAGAAGTATATGATGAGAAAATTTGAGCTTTTTATAATCTCTTTAAAAAGATCCTCACGCTTTTTTGCGGTTAGTTTTTTGGAGTCGTTTAGGCCTGAAATTTCTTTATTTAGCACGCAGGCCGCTACGCTTAAAGGCCCAGCTAAAGCCCCACGTCCAGCCTCATCTATGCCACAAATTTTTGCCATTAAAGTCCGATTTCATCGCTAAAGTAAGGTTTTAGCTCATCAAGTGGCACGCTAATTTGCTCCTCGTTTAAAAAGGTAAGCCCAAGTGGCGAAAGTACAAAATTTTCGCTAACGCCTGCTGTTGCGAGGATTGCTTTTAGATGAGGGTCGTTCATATCTTTAAAAATCTGCTTTAACTTTAGCTTTTTGTTGGTTTTAAGTAAGACGACATCGCAACTAGTTTTGTTATTTTTATAGGTGCAGATGCTTTTTATTTTGTCATTTATATAGTAGATGTTATCTAGGCTTTCAAATTGGTTATTTGGCCATTTTTTACGCTCACTTTTTAGGTCATAAAGTGTCGAGAGTAATTTATTTTTATTTTTTTTAGCCGATTCTTTGGCAAATATATCGTTAATTATAGCTTCGTATCTTGTGCCATTTGCTTCGGTCATTTGGATGCCAATATTTAGCATTTCATACTCTTTTTCTTTTTTGATAGTCGCATTATAGGCTTTGTTTTTAACGATTATTTTGCCCTTTAACTCGCCATTTTCATTTTTAACGTCTAAATTTATCTTATCAGATACAGCATTTAGCGATGAAATTTCACTGCTATTTTGCTCAAGATTACCTTTTTCGTAGTCATATTTTGTACCATCAAAAAATATATGCCCGCTTATCTTGGCCGGCACTTTAAAGCTCTTACTTTGCTTAAAATTTTCAAATTCATCTTTAAAATAGTTCATATACACTTCAAATTTTATGCCATTCGCCTCACCAATAAATTTATAAAATTTTGCCCAGTTTTCGTGATTTATCTCATAGCCAAATAGGCCTACTATAAGTATAAAAATCCCAATAAATGCTCTCATGTCCGTCCTTCATAGTTTTTTTGATTATAACTTTTTTACTTTAAGCTTTTAAAACAATAATCAAATAAAGGTTTAAATTTATAAACCTAGACTCCACCTAGAAAAGGGCAAAATTTCGCATTTTATGCCCTCAAAGCTAAGCTCGGCTTGGTTTGCGACGCTGATTATCTGAAGCTTACTTATACCCAGCTCTTTTAAGCTTGCGTGGAGTTTTTTAAATTTTAAAAAGATGATCTCTGGTGCAGAAAACGGCACACAGATGATCGCGATCTTCCTTTTGTTAAGGAAGAAATCAATCTCTTTTGTGTAGTAAATTTCATCTTTAAATTTAAGCAATTCGCAAAAAACTACATTTGCAAAGACGGCCAAAAAGTCCTTTTTTAGGTATAAAGCGTTACGAAGTGCAAAATTTGTAAAGTAGAGTTTTTTACTCATGCTGTTCTCATCTAAATTTGGTACTAATTCTATAAAGCCATTTTCATTAAGGCTGGCTACTGTGTTATAGACACTATCTTTTGAAATTTTCATCTGCTCTTTTAGGTTTTTGTAGATACCAAAAGTGCTAAGCACATCGTGACATTTTGGAGCACATTCTTTTAAAATCGCAATGCTTTGCTCGCTTAAATTTGCTCTTAAAAGCTGTTGTAAGTGAGCTGTGACCTCGCTGGAGTCTAAAAAGGCACTTGCTATCTCGTTGCCGTGAGCCAAGAAGTAGCTAAAAAGCAGGTCTTGGTCCAAATTTTTCTTAAAAAATAGTATAAATTCCTCGTAGTCGAGATAGTTTAAATTTATGCGAGCAAAGCCTTCAAGTGAGAGTAAAAATTCCTTGCTTGTAAGGATGATATTTTCAAGTGTTGTACCATTTAAAAAGCTTAAATTTGCAAGGTCAGTAGCTTGTAAATTTTCAACTGCGAGCACCTTTATCTGGGTATTTTTTTCTAAAAATTCTTTTAAATTTGCTAAAAGTAAGGTTCTGTCTATCCTTAGATCGTCTAAATTTACATAAAGTCTCTCTTCGCTTTTATAATGGCTCAAGAACTCATAAACAAGGGCTGTTTTGCCACTTGAAATGGCGCCAACGATAAGCGCTTTTGGCGAGATGATTTCGTATTTCCTGGGGATAAATTTACTTGATTTAAGCGGCTGATTGTAATAAAGCTCTAATTGGTTCATTTTCTCCCCTTTGTAAGATGTATATGTAAATTTTTGTTATGCCGTCAATTCCCCCCCCCTTTTTTTTTGCTATAAGCGCGATCTCATCGCTTGTTAGTTCATAAAGCTCAAAAACAAGTTTGTCTATTTTTTCGTCACTTGCCTTGATTTTGTCGTTTAGCGCGTCGATATTTTCTTTGGCTTCTAGCTTTTCATCAAGAGTTAAAGTAGGCATGTGCTTCTCGTAAAGCTTGATCTTTTCATTGGCCTTTAAAATTTCATCGACCAAATTTATTATCTCGTTTGATAAATTTTCATTTTGTGGCGTGATTTGGGGAATAGGTAAAATCTCTAAGCGATTTATTTTTATTTCGCCTTCAAGTCCGCCTCCAGCATAGAAAAAGTTGAAAATTTTATAAACAGCTGTTGAATTTAAAAAAGCTAATAAAAATTTTAAATTTTCGCCAGTTATGCAATATGCAGTATTGTCTGGAATATTATTATTTGTATCGTAAGCAAATTTTGGGCTTTGCACCATTCTGGCACATAAAATTTTCTCTTTTTCGAATTCCTCATAATAAGCGATGTTATCTTGCGTCTCAAACCATTTATTTGATGTTTTTTTGCGGCATTTTTTACCATTTATGGTTTCGCCACTTTGTGCTATATAAGGCAAGAAATTTTGTAAATATCCCTTAAGACTTGGAAAATTTTCAATATCTATCTTTAACGCTGGAAATGTGCAAATGAGCCATAGCCCAGCCCACTCATAGTCATAACGCTTTATATCTCGACCCCTTAAGATCGGTCTAATGAGCTTTTGTGTCCGTTCTCTTTCTTCTCCGACGCAGTTATTTAAAATTTTATCACGGGTGTCGCTATCAATAATGAAAGCATCGTTTAGCCCAGTTAAAATTCCACGATAAATATTTACACCCCAATCTTTTAATGGCTTTGCAACTTTTTCGATCTTGCTTTTTAGCTCAAATTTGCTCTTATCAAGGAAAGTGAAATTTGTTTCGTTTAGTGTGGATTGTGGTATTTTGATAAATTTTTGCGTTTTTAAATTTATGGTGCTTGAAGCCAGGAAATTAAATTTTGAATTTTCACCAGCTCTTATTTTTCTAAAAATAGTAACCGCACTATCTACGCTCGCATCTTCAAAAACTTTAACCCCAGCAAAATCAATAATGTGTGTTATTTGCGTATTTTCTAATATAAATTTACGTAAATTTTCACCATAGCTGGCACGGAAAAATTTATTTGAACATATAAAACCTAAAAGCCCACTTTCTTTTAGATGCGTAATGCCAAGCTCATAAAAATAGACAAACAAATCAGCCGTGCCACT
Source organism: Campylobacter concisus (assembly GCF_015229955.1). NCBI lineage: Bacteria > Pseudomonadati > Campylobacterota > Epsilonproteobacteria > Campylobacterales > Campylobacteraceae > Campylobacter > Campylobacter concisus. Next base: position 54,971 of record NZ_JAAKYZ010000002.1, on the reverse strand, counting down.
ATAAACTTTATATTTTTGTAGGGCTGGCTTTTGCTCTTTTATCGCCTCTTGTCTGACATAGGGAGGATTGCCGATCACGACATCAAATTTAAAGTCAAAAGGAAATTCTAAAAGCGAGTTTGCAGCTACTAAATTTTTACTAAGATCTGTTAAAACTCGTCCTTTTGCAGCTGTGCGGAGCCAAAGAGATAGTCTGGCGATCTCGACTGCATCGGCATTCATATCTACGCCGTAAAGGTTATTTTCTAAAATGGTGCTTTCTATATCGTAAAGTCCCAAGCTCTCGCCCTCATATACTTTGCGGTAAGTGTCTAATGTGCCATGTTCGCTAATGAGAAATTCTAAAGCTTGGTTTAAAAACGCACCAGAGCCACAAGCTGGATCAAGTATCTTAAGAGATAAGAGCCACTCGCGGTAAGCGTAAATTTTGTCCTTGATCTCACTTTCTGCTTTGGTTAATTTTTTTGGGTTTTTTGGTGCTAATAGCTCATTTAGATCAAGCCCTAGCTCATCTTTTTTAGCTTTACAAAGCATGCCAAGTGAATTTTCGATTATAAATTCTGTTATAAACTCTGGTGTATAAAATATGCCATCTTTTTTACGTTTGCTCTGTTTGGCATCAAATTCATTTCCATTTATTTGCGCATTTAGCTCTTCAAGGTCGTTTAGTGAGCTTTCAAAGATATGTCCTAGGATATTTACACCGATGTCGCTTAAAAAGTCATAGTCGCTTAAAAACTGCGCTTCAAGCACACTATCGTCTATCTTTAGCGCATCAAGCTCAGTATCTGTGGCAAAAAGTCCGCCATTGTAGCGTTTGATATCAAGACGTTCACTACCTTCATCAATGGCTTTAAAGTAAATTTTGTAAAAGTCATAAAAACTAAGCTCAGTAACTTGGTTTTGAAATTTATCTTTTATCTCGGCTATCGTGCGAAGTCTTAGTAGTCCGCGGTCTTCGGCAAATAGTATAAAGACAAACCTATCACATAGTTTTTGAGTTAGGCTTAAAAGCCTATTTTTATCAATGCTAGTATTGTTTTTGCAAATATTTTTAAAAAGAGTGAGTCTAAATGCGCTAAAGTCTTTATAAAATTTATTTGAAATTTCGCGCTCGTGAGTGGCAAATTTCTCTTTTAGCTTTAGTGGCAGATCTGTGCTAATGCTCTCAAAGCTAAGCAGTAAATGAAGTTTCTTAAACTCCTCAAAGCTTGCTGTAAAAAGGTCAAATTTTTCAAATGTTGTTTTATTGCCGATGTAAAAGCGCAATTCATTAAAATTTGAAACAACGACATATTTGGCATTTTCATGCGAGATAAAATAGCGAAAGGCTTGATCTACTGGGCTAAGCTCGCGGTTGGATGGAGTTTTATCAAGATGCTGTGTAGTCTGATCTTTTAGCTCGATCACGCATCTAACTTCGCTATTTATTAGTATCGCTCCATCTGCTTTTTTGCCGTCAGTTTCGTTCTTTTTCTCACGCTCAAGATTGAAATTTGTAGGATCGGTAGTATCTAAAGTGTAGCCAAGGCAGTTTTCAAAGATATCTTTTAGAAACTGTGTCTGAAATTTTTCTTCTTTGAAATTCTTAATGTCGCTAGCTTTTGCCTGATACATTTGCAAATTTGCATAACGCTTTTTAAGCTTTTCTTCGTCTTGATCTTGGGTTAGTAAGAATTTTGGATTAAAGATCGGCATCTTTTCTCTTTAAAATTTTATTTTCTTTGAATTTTATCTTTTTAAATTTTATATCTTCCTTATTAAAAGGAAATAATTAATCAAAATTCATCAAAAAATAACGTTTTTCTTGACAACTATAATAGCTTTTTTGTAAAATCGCAGTCTCTTTACGAAAGACCTTATGTCTTGCTCGTACGATCGCTTGATCCTATGCGGGTTATTTTGATGTAAAGAGGTCGCGAGTTTGCGACAAGTTCTTTTTAAAGGAAAACACATGGAAAGAATCAGGTTAAAGCTAAAAGCTTACGACCATAGAGTTCTAGACCGCACTGTTGCAGCAATCGTAGAAGCTGTCAAACGAACAGGTGCCGACGTTCGTGGCCCGGTACCAATGCCTACAAAGATCAAACGCTATACAGTCTTAAAATCTCCACACATCAACAAAGACTCACGTGAGCAGTTTGAGATGAGAATACACGCTCGTATGCTTGACATCGTAGCTGCTACTCCAGAAACTGTAGATAGCCTAACAAAACTCGACCTAGCTCCAGAAGTTAATGTCGAAGTTCGTGCGATGAAATAAGCGGACAAAAGGATAAGAGTATGGAATATATTGTAGAAAAAATAGGCATGAGTAGAACGATTGCCACGAAGAGTACGCCAGTTACACTACTTAAGCTAGTTGAGGCTAAAGTATGTGAGATCGACGAAAACAAACGTGCTATCGTAGCGTATGCCCACACTAAAGCAAACAACAAAGCTATCGCTGGTCAGCAAAAAAAATACAATCTGACTGCAGAATTTAACAAATTTGCTACGCTTGAAGTAGCTAATAGCGAAGTTGGAAACCTAGACTTTACACCATTAAATGAGGCTAAAATTTTAAAAGTTAGCTTTAACTCAAAAGGTAGAGGCTACCAAGGTGTGGTAAAAAGACATGGTTTTGGTGGTGGTCCAAAAAGCCACGGCTCACGTTTCCACAGACGCCACGGTTCAATCGGTAACTGCGAATGGCCAGGTCGTGTTCAACCAGGTATGAAAATGGCAGGACACATGGGCAATGAGAAAGTTACTGTTAAAAACGAGCTAATAAGCTTTGACGCTCAAAATGGCATCGTAGTTGTAAAAGGTTGCGTTCCTGGTCACAATGGTGCAATGGGTAAAATAAGGATTGTAAAATGAGTAAAATTCACGTATTAAACGATAAATTTGAAAATTCAGGCGAGTTAGAGCTTCCTGCAAGCTACGCTGAAGTAAATCCGCACAACCTATATCTTTATGTAAAATCTTACCTTGCTGGTATAAGAGCAAATACGGCTCATACTAAAAGCCGTGCTTTTGTAAGCGGTGGTGGTAAAAAACCATGGAGACAAAAAGGACGTGGTGGTGCAAGAGCGGGTTCAACTAGAACTAACGTTTGGGTAGGCGGTGCAGTTGCATTTGGTCCAACAAACGAGAAAAACTATTTTCAAAAAGTCAATAAAAAACAAAAAAGACTAGCTCTTGAGTACGCTTTGGCAGTAAAAGCACAAGATGGTAAAATTTTCGCAGTAGATAGCATCTCAATCGAGTCTGGAAAGACAAAAGATGCAGCTAATATCATCAAAAATTTAAAAGTAAAAGACGCGCTTATCGTTAAAGATTTACTAGACGATAAAACACTACTTGCTTTTAGAAATTTAGCAAACTGCTATGTAGTAGATGCAAATGAGGTAAATGCTTATCTTGTCTCTACATTTAGTTCGGTTATCATTGAAAAAGCTGCACTAAAAACTATAACAAAAGAGGGCTAAAATGGCGGATATAACTGATATCAAAACAATTATTTATACAGAAAAAACTCTAGGCCTTCAAGAACAAGGCGTTGTTGTTATCCAAACTTCACCAAGAGTTACAAAAAACAGCTTAAAAGCGGTTTTACAAGAGTATTTTGGAGTAACGCCTGTTCGCGTAAATTCACTTAGAATTAGCGGCAAGGTTAAGCGTTTTAGAGGAAGAGCAGGCCAACGTGACGAGATAAAGAAATTCTACGTTAAGTTACCTGAAGGCGTAAGCCTAGAAAATACGGAGGCGTAAGATGGCTATAAAATCATATAAACCATATACACCTAGTCGTAGATATATGACTGGACTAAGCTCTGAAGATATAACAGCTAAACCAAGCGTTAGAAGCTTGCTTGTTAAAATACCTGCATCTGGCGGTAGAAATAACAATGGTCGTATAACTTCAAGACATAAAGAGGCAGGTGCAAAAAAACTTTATCGTATTATCGACTTTAAACGTCGCAAATTTGGTATAGAAGGTAAAGTTGAAGCGATCGAATACGATCCAAACAGAAACTGCCGTATCGCTCTTATAGCTTATAAAGATGGCGAAAAGCGCTATATCATTAGACCAAATGGCCTAAATGTTGGCGACGTTATCGCATCTATCGATGAGGGCTCACTAGATATTAAACCAGGCAACGCTATGAAACTAAGATTTATCCCAGTTGGTACTATCGTTCATAACGTAGAGCTAAAACCTGGCAAAGGCGCTCAGATAGCTCGTTCAGCTGGCGGTTATGCTCAGCTAATGGGTAAAGAAGAGAAGTACGTTATCTTAAGAATGCCAAGTGGCGAGATGAGACAAGTACTAGCTGAGTGTATGGCAAGTATCGGTGTAGTTGGCAACGAAGACTGGGCTAACATCACTATCGGTAAAGCTGGACGTAATCGCCACCGCGGTATCCGCCCACAAACACGTGGTTCTGCTATGAACCCAGTTGATCACCCACACGGTGGTGGTGAAGGTAAGAAAAATTCAGGCCGTCACCCAGTTACTCCATGGGGTAAACCAACTAAAGGTGCTAAGACTCGCCGTAAAAAAGCTAGCGATAAGCTTATAATTTCAAGAAGGAAAGGAAAATAGAGATGGCAAGATCACTCAAAAAAGGTCCTTTCGTAGATGATCATGTAATGAAAAAAGTTATTGCCGCAAAAAATGCAAACGATAACAAACCAATCAAAACTTGGTCAAGACGTAGCACGATTGTACCTGAAATGATTGGACTAACATTTAACGTTCATAATGGCAAGAGCTTTATTCCTGTATATGTTACAGAAAATCATATAGGCTATAAACTTGGCGAATTTGCTCCAACACGCACATTTAAGGGTCACAAAGGCTCAGTGCAAAAGAAAATCGGCAAGTAAGGGGAGATAATATGAGTAAAGCAATTATAAAATTCGTAAGACTTTCTCCTACAAAAGCAAGACTTATAGCAAGAGAAGTTCAAGGTATGAATGCTGAGCTAGCGCTTGCAAGCTTGCAATTTATGCCAAATCGTGGTGCTAAATTTATAGCAAACGCTATTAGCTCAGCAGTAGCAAATGGCGGATTTGAGCCAGAAGAAGTTGTAGTAACTAGTTGCCGCGTTGACGCTGGTCCTGTATTAAAGAGATTTAGACCAAGAGCAAGAGGAACAGCGAGCAAAATTCGCAAACCTACTTCTCATGTAATGGTAGAAGTATCTAAACCTGAAAAGAAGGAAGCATAATATGGGACAAAAAGTAAATCCAATAGGTCTTAGACTAGGAATTAACCGCAACTGGGAATCTAGATGGTTTCCAACCAAACAAAGTCTTCCTGAAAATATCGGTGAAGATTATAAAATTCGTGCATTTTTAAAGAAAAAACTTTACTATGCAGGAATTAGCCAAATTCTAATCGAAAGAACGGCTAAAAAACTTCGTGTAACCGTAGTTGCAGCTCGTCCTGGTATCATCATCGGCAAAAAAGGTCAAGATGTTGAAAACCTAAAGAATGAAGTTAGCAAACTTATTGGCAAAGAAGTAAATGTAAATATTAAAGAAGAAAGAAAAGCTCAAGCTTCAGCTCAACTTGCTGCTGAAAATGTAGCTATGCAACTTGAAAAGCGTGTCGCATTTAGGCGTGCTATGAAAAAAGTTATCCAAGGTGCTCAAAAATCAGGTGCTAAAGGTATCAAAATTTCAGTTGCTGGTCGTTTAGGTGGCGCTGAGATGGCAAGAACCGAGTGGTATCTAGAAGGTCGCGTTCCGCTTCATACTCTTAGAGCAAAGATCGATTACGGTGTAGCTGAGGCTCATACGACTTATGGAAACATAGGTATTAAAGTATGGATTTTTAAAGGTGAGGTTCTTCAAAAAGGTGTTCAACCTGAGAAAACTGAAGAAGAAGCACCTAAGAAAACACGTAGAGCAAGAAGAGGTAAATAATTATGTTGATGCCTAAAAGAACGAAATTTCGTAAGCAAATGAAAGGTCGCAACCGTGGTTATGCGACTCGTGGAGCATCTTTAGCAACTGGCGAATTTGCACTTAAGGCTGTTGAAGCTGGTAGAATAAATTCTCGCCAAATAGAAGCTGCTCGTCAAGCTCTAACTCGTCACGTAAAAAGACAGGCTAAAATTTGGATTAGGGTTTTCCCTGATAAGCCACTTACTAAAAAACCTCTACAAACTCGTATGGGTAAAGGTAAGGCTGGAGTTGAAGAGTGGGTTATGAATATCAAACCTGGTCGTATAATATTTGAGATGGCTGGTGTTAGCGAAGAGTTAGCTCGTGAAGCTCTAACTTTGGCTTTACACAAACTTCCTTTCAAATCAAAATTTGTAACGCGAGAGAGTGAAAATGAAATATACTGAGTTAAAAGATAAGAGCGTTGCAGAATTAAACGCGTTGCTAAAAGAGAAAAAGGTGCTTTTGTTTACTTTAAGACAAAAGCTAAAAACTATGCAGTTAAGCAACCCTAATGAGATTAGTGCTGTTCGTAAAGAGATAGCTCAGATCAACACTGCAATTAGTGCAACAAGACAAGGGGCGTAAAATGGCATTAAAAAGAGAAATTCAAGGTGTTGTTTTACAAAAAGCTGGAGATAAAACAGCTACTATTTTGGTAGAAAGACGCGTTATGCACCCAAGATACCATAAATTTGTAAAACGCTTTAAAAAATATTTAGTTCATGATGAGAAAAATGAGACAAGAGCAGGCGATACAGTTGTTGCAGTTGAGTGCAGACCACTTTCAGCTCGCAAGAATTTTCGCTTAAAAGCTGTATTGGCAAAGGGAGTTGAGTAATGATTCAAAGTTTTACAAGACTTGCAGTTGCTGATAACAGCGGTGCAAAAGAATTAATGTGTATAAAAGTTCTTGGCGGCAGCAAAAGAAGATACGCTACACTTGGTGATATCATAGTTTGCTCTGTTAAAAAAGCTCTTCCAAATGGTAAGATCAAAAAAGGACAGGTTGTAAAAGCTGTTGTTGTAAGAACTAAAAGAGAGGTTCAAAGAGATAATGGTTCGCTAATCCGCTTTGACGAGAACGCAGCTGTTATACTTGATAGCAAAAAAGAGCCAGTCGGCACTCGTATTTTTGGACCAGTTGGACGTGAAGTTAGATATGCTAACTTTATGAAGATTGTTTCGCTAGCTCCGGAGGTTTTATAATGGCTAATGTAAAATTTAAAGTCAAAAAAGGCGATACCGTTAAGATCATCGCTGGTGACGATAAAGGCAAAACTGGTAAAATTTTAACAGTTCTTGCAAAAAAAGGTCAGGTTATAGTTGAGGGATGCAAAATAGCTAAAAAAGCTATCAAACCAAGCGAAAAAACTCCAAATGGTGGTCACGTAAATAAAGAGATGCCAATTGACATATCAAACGTCGCGAAAGTTGAAGGATAAGAGATATGAGTAGATTAAAAGATAAATTTAACGAAACTATCAAGCCAGCTCTCGTAAAAGAATTTGACATCAAAAATCCAATGCTTATCCCTGCACTCGAGAAAATTGTGATCAGTGTAGGCGCTGGAGACTCTGCTAAAGATCAGAAAGTGCTTCAAAATATGGCTGATACCATTTCACTTATCGCTGGACAAAAAGCAGTTATCACTGATGCTAAAAAATCAGTTGCTGGCTTTAAAGTTCGCGAAGGTTTCCCTGTTGGTATCAAAGTAACTTTGAGAAAAGAGCAAATGTATGCTTTCTTAGATAAGCTAATCAGCGTTGCTCTCCCAAGAGTTAAAGACTTCCGTGGTCTTCCAAAAAATGGCTTTGATGGACGTGGAAACTATAACTTCGGTCTTAGTGAGCAGCTAATGTTTCCAGAGGTTGAGTATGATAAAATTTTACGAACTCATGGTATGAATATTACGATTGCTACTACGGCTAAAAATGATAAAGAGGCATTCAAATTGCTAGAGCTATTTGGTGTGCCGTTTGCAAAAGGAAAGTAAAATGGCAAAGAAATCAATGATAGCAAAAGCTGCGCGCAAGCCAAAATTTGCGGTTCGCGGCTATACTAGATGCCAAATTTGCGGTCGTCCGCACTCTGTTTATAAAGATTTTGGAATTTGCCGTGTTTGCCTAAGAAAAATGGCTAACGAAGGCCTGATACCTGGTCTTAAAAAAGCAAGTTGGTAAGGAAGAGAAATGTTAAACGATTTAATATCAGATGGATTAACACGCATTAGAAATGCAAGTATGAGAAAGCTTGAAACTGCGAAATTGCTTCATTCTAAGGTTGTTGAGGCTACTCTTTCTATCCTTGCAGCAAAAGGCTATGTAGAGAGCTACAACGTTATTGAAGAAGGTAACAAGAAATTTATAAACGTAGTTTTAAAGTATGATGAGTACGGCAGAAGCGTTATAAATGAGCTTAAAAGGGTTTCAAAACCTGGTCGCCGTGTTTATCAAGGCAAAGACGACATTAAGCGTTTTAAAAATGGTTACGGAACAGTTATCGTTAGCACAAGTAAAGGCGTTATGAGCGGTATTGAAGCAAGTAAAGCTGGCGTTGGCGGCGAAGTTCTTTGTACAGTTTGGTAATAAACTGTATTAAACGCTATTTAACCTTATGAAGGTAAGGTTAAATTTTTAGCTTGGTAAAATTTTAGATTTTGCCAAAGCTAAATTTAGAAATTCAAATGAAGGTTTCGTCAAATTTGACGATAAAATTTACGGCATTGTGGTGTTTATTCGTAAATGTAGGAACACCCTAGACAAGTAAAGGAAAAAAATGTCACGTATTGGAAAACAGCCTATCGCTATCCCAAGTGGTGTAGACGTTAGCGTTGAAAATAATGTCCTAAAATTTAAAAAGGGCAATCATATAAAAGAGCTTGACACAAAAGGTCACGTTGATGTCAAGATAGAAAATGGTCATATAGTTTTTGCTCCAAAAGGCGAAGATCGCCAAAGCAGAGCTTACTGGGGAACATATAGAGCACTTGCTAATAATATCGTAACTGGTATCACTGCGGGATTCACTCGCCAGCTTGAGATCAACGGCGTTGGTTACAAAGCAGCTGCAAAAGGTAAAATTTTAGAGCTTTCTCTTGGTTTTTCACACCTTATCAACTATGAGCTACCAGCAGGCGTTGAAGCTAGTGTTGAGAAAAACGTTATTACTATCAAAGGCGATGACAAACAAGTAGTAGGCCAAGTGGCTGCTCAAGTTAGAGGATTTAGACCACCTGAGCCATATAAAGGTAAGGGCGTTAAATATCTAGAAGAACGTATTATCCGCAAAGCGGGCAAGACATCCAAGAAGTAAGGGGCGGTAAATGACAGCAAAAGTACTAAAAAGAAAAATCGCTCTTAGAATTAAGAGAAAAAGAAGAATCAGAGGTAAAATTTCTGGTGTTGCAACTTGCCCAAGAGTTTCTATTTTCAAATCAAACAGAACTCTTTATGTTCAAGCGATTGACGACGTTACAGCTACTACACTAGCTGCAGTAGATGGTAGAAAGATAGGCATAAAAGCAAATAAAGAAGGTGCGGTCACTTTAGCTAAAGAATTTGCTAAGGCTTTAAAAGCTAAGAAGATAGATGTTGCAGTTTTTGATAGAAATGGTTATTTGTATCATGGCGTTATCGCAGCATTTGCTGAAGCTTTAAGAGAAAATGGCATCAAGCTATAACCCAAAGGAAAATCGATGGAAAAATATAATAGAGAAGAATTTGAAGAAGTAATCGTCGATATCGGTCGGGTTACAAAGGTTGTTAAAGGTGGTCGTAGATTTAGATTTACAGCTTTAGTTGTTGTTGGTAATAGAAATGGTCTAGTTGGCTTTGGATATGGCAAAGCTAAAGAGGTGCCAGATGCGATGAGAAAAGCAATTGACGACGCATTTAAAAATATTATCCACGTTAAGATCAAAGGCACAACTATCCCTCATGATGTAGAGGTAAAATACAACGCAAGTAGAATGCTACTTCGTCCAGCTAGCGAAGGTACTGGTGTTATCGCTGGTGGTAGTGCACGTCCTATTATCGAGCTTGCAGGTATTAAGGATATCCTTACTAAATCACTTGGCTCAAACAACTCAGCAAACGTCGTTCGTGCTACTATAAAAGCACTTAGTTTGCTAAAAAGCTAAGAGAAAGGAGTTAAGATGGCATTAGAAAAATTAACACCTGCTGCAGGTTCAACTCATGCAACCAAAAGATTAGGTCGTGGTCAAGGTAGCGGCAATGGCAAAACTGCTGGCAAAGGTAACAAAGGCCAAAGAGCAAGAAAAGGCTACAATGAGAAAAGAGGTTTTGAGGGCGGACAGCAACCACTTCAAAGGCGTCTTCCAAAAGTAGGTTTTACTTCTAAATTTGAAAAACCTTATGTTATTAATGTCGAGAAAATTGCAGCTATAAAAGAGCTTGCTGAAATTTCAATAGCAACAATAGCTAGCGTTCATAAAATTTCAAAGAGCGTTACTAAGATAAAACTAATCGGTGCAAGCGCAAAAGCTCTTGCTTCAAAGATAAAAGACGAGAACGTTATCGTTAGCGGAACAAAATAATGGATAAAACACTGACCAACAAGATTTTAATCACGTTGGCATTTTTGTTCGCATACAGGATACTGGCTTATGTGCCAGTTCCTGGTGTTAATGTCGACGTAATTAAAGAATTTTTTAATTCAAACAATAGCAATGCCTTGGGTCTGTTTAATATGTTTAGTGGTAAGGCTGCTGAGCGTTTAAGTATTATCTCTTTAGGTATCATGCCTTACATTACAGCTTCGATCATTATGGAGCTTTTAGCAGCAACATTTCCAAAATTAGGTCAGATGAAAAAAGAGCGTGACGGTATGCAAAAATATATGCAAATCATACGTTATGCAACCATCGTTATCACTCTTGTACAATCAATCGGTGTTTCTATCGGACTTCAAAGCTTAAGCGGACGCGGTGGCGAACAAGCTATCATGATAGATATAAATTTATTTATCGCGATCTCTGCTGTATCTATGCTAACTGGAACTATGCTGCTTATGTGGATAGGTGAGCAAATAACGCAACGTGGTATAGGCAACGGCATAAGTCTTATCATCTTTGCCGGTATCGTCTCTGGCATACCTAGTGCGATCGGTGGAACTGTAAATTTAGTAAACACCTCTGAGATGAATTTCCTAACAGTCATCGCTATTTTAGCGATCATCTTAGCCACCATCGGTGCTATTATATTTGTTGAGATGGGTGAAAGGCGTATCCCTATTTCTTACTCAAGAAAAGTGATAATGGAAAATCAAAACAAACGTATAATGAACTATATACCGATCAAAGTAAATTTAAGCGGTGTTATTCCACCGATATTTGCTAGTGCGATTTTGATGTTTCCAAGTACGATTTTACAAGCTAGTACAAATCCAATCATCCAAGCTATCAACGACTTTTTAAGTCCAAATGGCTATATGTTTAACTTTTTAACATTTTTATTTATCATCTTCTTTGCGTTTTTCTACGCATCAATCGTGTTTAACACAAAAGATATAAGTGAAAATTTAAAGAAACAAGGCGGATTTATCCCAGGCGTTAGACCAGGCGAGAGTACAGCTAGCTATCTAAATGAAGTAGCTGGCAGGCTAACTTTGGGCGGTGCTTTATACTTGGGTATCATTTCAACACTACCTTGGGTACTTGTAAAGACTATGGGTGTTCCATTTTATTTTGGTGGCACATCAGTACTTATCGTGGTTTCAGTAGCGCTTGATACGATGAGGCGTATAGAAGCCCAGTCTTATACAAACAAATACCAAACTCTAAGCGCAGTAGGTCTATAAAATGGCTATCACGCTTAAAAGACCAGCTGAGATAGAGAAAATGAGAGCGGCGAACAAGATCGTCGCTCGAACTCTTGATCACATTTCTATGATTATAAAGCCTGGAATTTCCCTTCTTGAGATAGATAAAATTTGTGAAGATATGATAAGGGCTGCTGGGGCAAAACCTGCTTTTAAAGGTCTTTATGGCTTTCCAAATGCAGCTTGCATAAGCGTCAATGAAGTGGTGATCCACGGAATCCCAAATGAATACAAACTAAAAGAGGGTGATATCGTTAGCGTTGATATCGGCTCAAATTTAGATGGTTATTTTGGTGATTCGGCTAGGACATTTGGAGTTGGTAAAATTTCAAAAGAAGACGAGGCTTTGATTGCTTGCTCAAAAGATGCACTATATTTTGCTATTGATTTCATAAGAGCTGGTATGCATTTTAAAGAAATTTGCTACGAGCTTGAGAAATTTATACTAGGCAGAGGCTATGTACCTTTACGTGGATATTGTGGTCACGGTATAGGAAAAAGGCCACACGAAGAGCCAGAAATTCCAAACTACCTTGATGGAAACAACCCAAAAGCTGGACCAAAGATAAAAGAGGGAATGGTATTTTGTATAGAGCCGATGATCTGCCAAAAAGACGGCACACCAGTTTTAGGAAGTGATAACTGGAAAGTAACCTCAAAAGATGGTTTGAGAACTAGCCACTATGAGCATTGTATGGCGATAGTTAATGGCAAAGCTGAAATTTTAAGCCAAGTATAAAATTTATAGCAAAAATTTAAAGAAAGGAGAGTTTGTGGCAAAAGACGATGTCATTGAGATTGATGGAAATGTTGTTGAAGCACTACCAAATGCAACTTTTAAAGTTGAGCTTGACAACAAACATATAATTTTATGTCATATCGCCGGAAAAATGAGAATGCATTATATAAAGATAATGCCTGGCGACCGGGTAAAAGTAGAACTTACGCCATATAGCCTAGATAAGGGCAGGATCACTTATAGATATAAGTAAATTTAGCCTTTTGGCAAATATGCTAAGTAAATTTAAAGCTGGTTTTGGATAAAATCCAAGCTTTGCGAAAAGCTGTATGAAGAATTATTTTCAAAATTCCCCACTTATTTTGAAAATAGTTGGTCTAAATTCTTTCTTTAGACCTGATGCAGCCCCTAAAAAAGTGGAATAAATTTTTAGGAGACTAAAATGAAAGTTCGTCCTTCTGTAAAGAAGATGTGTGACAAATGTAAAATTGTCAAACGTAGTGGCATAATTCGTGTTATCTGCGAAAATCCAAAACATAAACAAAGACAAGGATAAGGCATGGCACGTATTGCAGGTGTAGATTTACCAAACAAAAAGAGAATAGAGTATGGTTTGACTTATATCTATGGTATAGGTCTTTATAAATCTCGTCAAATTCTTGACGCAGCTGGAATTTCTTACGACAAGAGAGTTTATGAGCTTAGTGAAGACGAAGCGGCAGCCATCCGTAAAGAAATTCAAGAGCATCATATCGTTGAGGGTGATTTGAGAAAACAAGTTGCTATGGATATCAAAGCTCTTATGGATCTTGGAAGTTATAGAGGTCTTCGCCACAGAAAAGGTCTTCCTGTTCGTGGTCAAAAGACTAAAACTAATGCTAGAACCAGAAAAGGCAGACGTAAAACTGTCGGTGCAGCTACTAAGTAAGGCAAGGGTTAAAGGATAATAAATGGCGAAAAGAAAAATTGTTAAGAAAAAAGTAGTTAGAAAAAGCATAGCCAAAGGTATCGTTTATATCAGTGCAACATTTAACAACACTATGGTAACTGTAACTGATGAAATGGGAAATGCTATTGCATGGAGTAGTGCAGGCGGCTTAGGCTTTAAAGGTAGTAAAAAATCAACTCCTTATGCAGCTCAGCAGGCAGTTGAAGATGCTCTAAATAAAGCAAAAGAGCATGGTATAAAAGAAGTTGGTATTAAGGTTCAAGGTCCAGGTAGCGGACGTGAAACAGCTGTTAAAAGTGTAGGAACTGTTGAAGGAATTAAGGTATCTTTCTTTAAAGACATTACACCTTTACCACACAATGGTTGTAGACCGCCAAAACGCCGCCGCGTATAATTAGAGAAAAATAGGAGAAATTATTATGGCTAGATATACAGGACCTGTTGAAAAATTAGAAAGACGTCTTGGTGTGTCTCTTGCGTTAAAAGGCGAAAGAAGACTTGCTGGTAAAAGTGCTTTTGAAAAAAGACCTTATGCGCCAGGACAACATGGACAAAGAAGAGCAAAAATAAGCGAATATGGCTTACAACTTCGCGAGAAGCAAAAAGCTAAATTTATGTATGGTGTTTCTGAGAAACAATTTAGAAGATTATTTCAAGAAGCAGCACGCCGCGAAGGTAATACCGGTGCTCTTTTGGTTCAACTATTAGAGCAAAGATTAGATAATGTTGTTTATAGAATGGGCTTTGCAACAACTCGTCGTTTTGCTCGTCAGCTAGTAACTCATGGACATATTTTAGTAAATGGTAAAAGAGTAGATATACCATCTTACAGAGTTGAACCTGGTGCAAAAGTAGAGATTGTTGAAAAATCTAAGAACAATCCACAAATTGTTCGTGCAATAGATCTTACAGCGCAAACTGGTATTGTTGCTTGGGTAGATGTTGAAAAAGAGAAAAAATTTGGAATTTTCACTAGAAATCCAGAAAGAGAAGAGGTTATCATTCCTGTTGAGGAAAGATTTATAGTAGAGCTTTATTCAAAATAATAGAGGGTATAAAGATGAGAAAGATTACTACATCAGCTTATATGCCAACTGAAATTGAAGTTAAAAGTATTAGCGAAAATGTTGCTAACATTACAGCGTACCCTTTTGAAGCAGGTTATGCTGTTACTTTGGCTCACCCATTGCGTCGTCTTCTTTACACAAGTACGGTAGGTTTTGCTCCTATTGGTGTAAAGATAAAAGGCGTTAGCCACGAATTTGACAGTATGCGTGGTATGCTAGAAGACGTAGCTTTTTTTATTATAAATTTGAAAAAGATCAGATTTAAATTAAAAAGCACCAGTGAGCGCGAAGTTATAGAGTATAGCTTTAAAGGACCAAAAGAGATAACTGGGGCTGATCTAAATAATGATCTAGTTGAGATCGTTAACCCAGACGCATACCTTGCTACAATAAATGAAGATGCTGAGTTAAATTTTTCAGTTATCATTCAAAAAGGTATCGGATATGTGCCTAGTGAAGAGATCAGAGAAGAGACCGAAGATGACTATATCGCACTTGATGCTTTTTTTACACCTGTTAAAAAAGCAGTTTACGATATACAAAATGTCTTGGTTGAGGATGATCCAGACTATGAAAAGATCATATTTACTATAACAACTGATGGTCAAGTTAGCCCAATAGAGGCTTTTAAAAATTGTTTAGAAGCTATGTATCAACAAATGTCAGTATTTAAAGGAATTTTGGATATTGATGTTAGTACTCCAGTTGCTAGTTCAAGTGCAGGCGGCGAGTTTTCAAAGT
Organism: Campylobacter concisus; assembly: GCF_015229955.1. NCBI lineage: Bacteria > Pseudomonadati > Campylobacterota > Epsilonproteobacteria > Campylobacterales > Campylobacteraceae > Campylobacter > Campylobacter concisus. The sequence goes on along the minus strand of NZ_JAAKYZ010000002.1, from coordinate 39,694 downwards.
TGCTTTCTAGCGTGGAAGATCTAAATTTAAGTGCTAGAAGCTTCAACTGCCTTGATAAAGCTGATATTAGATTTATCGGCGAGCTTGCATTAATGGACGAAAACGAGCTTAAAGAGCTTAAAAATTTAGGTAAAAAATCTCTTGAAGAGATTAAAGCGGTTATGGAAGAGATAGGCTATCCAGTTGGTGCCGATGTGTTAAAAGATGGCAAAGAGCAACTAAGAAAGAAAATAACCGAGCTCAAAGCACAAATTAGTGTAAAAGAATAAAAGGACAATAGATGAGACATAAACACGGATATCGCAAACTTGGTAGAACGTCATCTCATAGATCTGCATTGCTTAAAAATTTGGCGATAGCTATCATCAAAAGCGAAAAGATAGAGACGACTTTACCAAAAGCAAAAGAGCTTAGAAGCTATGTTGAAAAGCTAATCACAAGAGCTAGAAAAGGTGATTCTAATGCTCACAGAGCAGTATTTGCTTCTTTACAAGATAAAGAAACAACAAATAAATTAGTTACTGAAGTAGCTCCAAAATTTAAAGAGCGCAATGGCGGCTATACAAGAATTATCAAGACTCGTGTTCGCAGAGGCGACGCGGCAGAGATGGCTTATATAGAGCTAGTAGCTGAATAATTATTTAGAGAGCTTCGGCTCTCTTTTTTATTTTTTATATAAAACCCCCACTTTTAAAATAAAATCTTTCTTTCAAAAGCTTTCTCAAGCTATAAAATTCTTTAATTGTCTATCAAATTTATTAACCAAAAAACATAAAATTTCATAGTTAAAAGTTGTAAATCTTTTAACATAAAATCATATTTAAATTTTTACCTTTGAACTCTATGCTAAAATTTTATTTTATAAAGACGATATTTGTTTCAAATATCTTATAAATTTCAAAGGATTTGAGATGATAGGTAGTGTAAATGGAGTTGGCACAAATTTTTATGTTAGCTCGCAAAGTAGTAGAGCGCAAGAGCTTGATACTAAAAATACTAAATCCAATATAGACAAAAATTCTTTAAATGATTTATCTAGCAGTTTGGTTGATGAGCAAAAAAGTCATACCGATACTAGAGGTAAGGCAATAAACTTAAATGAAACAAATACGACAAAATTTCAAAAAAATAGCGAGAATCTAACATTTGCTAGCAATTTCTCGCTCTCGGGCATAGCTGCTAATGGCAAGATAAGCATCTGGGGCAAGCTCATGGGATATGACAAACAAGTCAGCCAAGATGAGATAAATGATCTCAAAAATTTTATCAACCAGACCAAAGCACTTGGCTTTGGCAGAGCTCACGAAGAGATCATAGGATATTATCCAACAGATGTCGATCTCTTTGCAAAAGAGTATACATCAAAACTTAATAACACACTTCTTGGGCTTGGTCACAAGAGCCACGTGGAAGGGTTTGAGATACTCGATAAGGATCTAAGCATAGATGAGTTTAAAGATAAGTGGATTGATTATGCGCTTAGGCAGTATCTTGGCGAAAGAGTCGGCGTGGAGAGTATTACGATAGGCAAAAAGGCTATCTCTATGCTAACAAGCACTAATAAGCCACCAATCGAGTACCAGACGCTACAAAATATAAATTTCACTGACGAAGAGAGTAGACAGAGATTTCTTACGCTTATGAAAGCTGGCATGAAGAGTGGGGCGGATTTTAAAGAGGTGGTAGAGGGCGTGCTCTCGCTTTATAATGTGCAAAATACGGACAAACTTGATGGCAACAAAGTCTATGCTTCAGTGATCGGACGAAGCGAGAAACTAGCCACTTACGACATCAATAAAGATGAGAAATTTGCCTATCTTAAGGAGCTAATACAGCTTGAGAAAAACGGAGTTGATATACTAAAACTAATGGAAAAAGTGGAGCAAAAACAGAAATTAGATATAAAAGTGTAGGCTAAGTTTAGCTTTTTGTACCGCCTATCTCTTATGATTTTAGTCATAAGAGGCTCTTTTTACTTGGTTTAAATTTTTAAATGATAGAATCTTGATTTCTATTATTAAAATTACGGAGAACTCTTGAGAAAGCTACTTTGGCTAAATCCGGTTGTAAAAAATATGTATGACTTCTCTGCGTTAAAAGAGCTCTTGCAAAATAAGGGCTTTAACATAGTAGAATGCGAAAAAGATCATGTTCGTGATGTCAAAAATTCATATAAAAATTTATGCTCTAAAGGCATAGTTTTAGATAGTCGCTGTCCAAGAGCTGTAAATTTTGTAAGATCAAATTTCAAAGAATTTTCAAATAATATTTCAAACTTAAATCCCATTTTAATAGAAAGCGCCATCGAGCTTAGCTCGAAGCTAAAAGAAGATGAGTGGCTTTATATAACAACGCCTTGTGAGGACTTGGCTGAGCTTGGAAATTCTTTAAAATTAGAGCGAACTACATTTTTAACATGGAAAAATTTTAAAGAGCTAAACGATATAAATTTACAAATAAACAAAATAGAATCAAGTCCGATCCCGCCTGGATTTTTTGAAAATTTAGGCATAAAAACACTAAGCTTATGCAGTAAAGAAAAGATACAAAACGCATTTTCATATAAATTTAGCGAGCTTAAAAACTATCAGATCATCGAGCTTTTATACTGTGAAAATGGCTGTCACAATGGAGATGGGCTGTGATAGAAATTTTTAAAAAGAGCATTTTGATCCTAGTGATCTTTGCTCTCTGGCAGGTCGTTTGCGAGCTAGAAATTTTCACGCCCTATATCTTGCCAAGTCCTATTACGACACTTAAAACGATGTTTGACATGAGCTTAAGCGGCGAGCTAATAACGCATGTGATGATTAGCTTTAAGCGTATATTTGTTGGTTATATTTTGGCTTTTGTTTTGGCATTTATTTTTGGCGGAGTTGCGGCGCTATTTCCAAAAGCTAGTATTTATTACGAGTGGATACTAGAGTTTTTTAGAAATGTTCCGCCACTTAGCCTTATTGCTATTTTGGTACTTTGGTTTGGTATAAACGAAACTCCAAAAATTATTATTATCATCTTAGCATCGTTTTTTCCAATGTTTTTAAGCATTTCAAAAGGGCTAACTAGCTGCGATGTGAAGCTTATTGAAGTTGGTAAAATTTTTTGTTTTAGTAAATTTGAAATTTTTTACAAAATCATCCTAAAAAATGCCATAAAAGATATTTTTGTAGGTATGCGCATAGGTTTTGGCTACGCTATGCGAGCGATTGTGGGGGCGGAGATGATCGCAGCTTCTAGCGGGCTAGGCTATCTCATACTTGACGCTGAGGAGCTTTCACGTGCAGATAGGATATTTGTTGGCATATTTACGATCGGCATTTGCGGCGTACTCATAGATAGGATATTTTTATTTTTGATATCTAAATTTAGCCTTTTGCGAAGTGAAAAATGATAGAAATTTTAAATTTATCAAAGTATTTTTTTATCCATGACAAGCGTATCGACGTTTTAAAAGAGCTAAATTTAAGCATAAAAAAAGATAAGATCACCGTTATACTTGGCAGAAGTGGTTGCGGTAAAACGACTCTTTTAAGGCTTATTGCTGGACTTGAGGGCGTAAGTCTAGGTGAGATAAATTTTAAAGAGCAAGCAAGGATCGGCTTTGTCTTTCAAGAGCCTAGACTAATGCCTTTTTTAAATGTCTATGAAAATATCGTATTTGCGCTTAAAAAGCATGAGATAGACGAGGTAAAGATAGATAGACTCATATCAATGATAGGGCTTAGTGAGTTTAAATTCGCCGCTGTTTCGCAGCTATCTGGCGGTATGAGCTCGCGCGTTTCTCTTGCAAGAGTACTTGCATACGAAGCAAATTTGATCCTTATGGATGAGCCATTTGCGGCACTTGATGCTTTTACGAGAGCCAGCATGCAGGCTGAAATTTTAAAGCTTCAAGCTGGTAAAACCATCATTTTTGTCACTCATAATGTCGATGAAGCCCTATATTTAGCAGATAAGATAATTTTGCTTGAAAAAGGTGGGATGAAATCAAACTATGACCTGTCAAATATAGCTAAGCCAAGAGATTTGCTTTGCAATGAATTAATAAATTTAAAGCGTAAAATTTTAAGTGAAATTTAGCGTTTTATAAAATGATAATTAAAACCAAAACGAGGCAAAAAGTTATATAATTTGGAAAAATTTTTAAAGGAGCAAATATGAGAAAGTTTTTTAAGATTTTGTGTGCAGCCTCTTTGCTTTGTCTAGTCGCAAACGCAAGTGAGCTAGATAAGATCGGTATGACCTATGTCAAATCGCCGCTAAACGTCCCCTCAATCGTCGATAAATTTAAAGGCTTTTATGCTAAATCTTTTGGCATGCCAGTCGAGTACTCCGAGATCACCTCAGGTGCGAAACAAACGCAAGCACTCGCTTCAAATTCGCTCCAGTTTTTAAATTGTGTTGGCGGAACTTCAGTCATACTTGCCGCAGCAAATAAAGCTGACATAAAGATCATAAGTGCCTATTCAAGAGCACCTGAAGCTTTTGCGATATTTGCTAAAGATAAAGGCATAAAAACCGCTAAAGACTTAAAAGGTAAAAAAATAGCAGGCCCAAAAGGCACGATATTAAATGAGCTTTTGGTTAGGTATCTTGCTCTTGGCGGTCTAAGCATAAATGACGTAGAGTTCGTTTCTATGGGCATCCCAGCTGCACAAGCTGCACTTGAAAATGGTAGCGTTGATGCAGCACTTCTTGCTGGACCAGCTGCTTATAATGCTAAAAAATCAGGACTTAGTGTCGTAACAACAGGCAAGGGCGTCATCACTCCAGTCATCGTTACTGCCACAAGCGGAGAATTTTACAAAAAGCATAAAGATCTAGTTGAAAAATTTAAAAAGGCTCAAGATGAAATTTTGGCTTTTATGAAAGCAAATGAGGAAGAGGCATTAAAATTTACAGCTGAAGAGACCGGGCTTAGCATAGAGGCGGTAAAGAGTATGTATCCGCAGTATGACTTTAGTCCAAAGATCACACCTGAAGATATAAAAGCACTTGAAGCTACGCAAGAATTTATGCTTGAGAGCAAGATGATCGAGCAAAAAGTAGATATAAAATCGCTTCTAATAGATTAAACAAAAGGGCAAAATTTGCCCTTTTGCCCTAAAACTAATAATCAAAAATTTACTAAATTTTAGCTCAAATATTTAATAATCAAAACTGACTAGGTGTGTCAAAAAGGTTTAAATTACAAAGCAAAATTAGCACTAAGCAAAAATATAGCCATTATTTTTTGCATTTTTATTTTGCTATAATAGCCCAAAAATTTAATAGGAAAAGATATGATCCCATTTAGCGATGAAGAACTTTTAAAACCAGTCAGTGCGAGTTTGCAAAAGGTATTACCGATGCTTGAAAATGATGGCGGTGGCATGGAACTACTTGGCATAAAAAATGGCAAAATTTATGTAAGACTTACAGGGCATTGTCATGGATGTGCAGCTAGCACAACTACACTAAAATATGGACTCGAAAGACAACTTCGTATGGATATTCACCCAGAGCTTGAGGTCGTAAATATCCCGATTGGCGAGGAATTTGACATTGATAGATTATAAAAAAATAGGCATTAAACACTTTAAACGCTCAAAATTTAAAGAAGCGATCTTTTACTTCTCTCTAGCTTACGAAAAGACACAGGATAAAAATTTACTATTTTTGATACAAATTTGCTCCCTTGGCGAGAAAAATGTAGAGGAAGCAAAACTTTTATTTGACTATTTTATGGATAAACTAAGAGCTGGCGAAGATGATGAAGGAATGGATGAAATTTTAAAAATTTTAGAATCAAGATTGGCTAGCGATGAGTATTTTGAAGAGCAAGACGCGATCAGCTACGAGGACTTTAAAAAGGCTGTTTATAAGGACGGAAGCTTCAAAAAGGTCTTTGAAAATATCATGTTCTCAACCAAGGTCATGATCTCAAACAAAGATGATTTTTTAGAATTTTTGGGAAATTTGATAAAAAATGACTTCATAGAAATGAGTATAAACTATCTTGAGAGTGCGGCGGTGATGTTTGGCGGTGATGAGCGCATAGATCAGCTTTTTAAAGAGATACAAAAAAGACAAAACGATGAAAATATCAGTAGAAAATAGCTTCATAACAGATGACTCAAACGAGTGCGAAAATGGCTCATTTTTCGTGCAAACTACCGCAAACGCAAAATTTGCAGAGGCAGCGGTAAAAAATGGTGCAAAGATAATTAGCCTTGAAGAGTGCAAGAAACTTTTAAAAATCGATGAAAACTTAAAGATAGTTGGCATCACAGGCACAAATGGCAAGACTACAACGGCTGCGGCTATCTATGAAATTTTACGAAATTTAGGCAAAAAATGCGGACTAAGTGGCACGAGAGGAGCATTTATAGAGGGTGAGCAGATAGATGATAAGGCACTTACGACAAGTGCCATTTTAAAGACGCTCTCATACCTCAAAGTAGCCAGCGAGCAGGGCTGTGAGTACTTCGTGATGGAGGTTAGCTCGCACGCGATCGCTCAAAAACGCATAGAGAGCTTAAAATTTGCTCTAAAAATTTTTACAAATTTAACGCAAGATCATCTCGACTACCACAAGAGCATGGAGGAGTACGCTAGGGTAAAGTCGAGCTTTTTTGACGATGATTGCATGAAGCTTATAAATGCTGATGATAATGGCATTAAATTTAATCCAAAAAACGCTTATACGTATTCGCTCAAAAAGCCAGCCAGCTTTGCACCAGTGGTTTATGGGTTAAAGGGCGGCATAGACGCGGTTATCAAGACGCCAAATGGCGATGTGGAGATAGACTCAAGCCTTCAAGGTGAGTTTAATCTTTATAACCTAATCGCCGCTCTTGGCGCTGTTTGCTTGCTAGAGCGTCCAGACGCGACCGCGCTTTCAAAGGCGATAAGCAAATTTAAAGGGGTTAGTGGCAGAATGGAAGTGGTTAGCACCGATCCGCTAGTCATCGTGGATTTTGCTCATACGCCAGATGGTATCGAAAAGGTGCTAAACTCGCTTAGACATCTAAATTTGATCGCAGTCTTTGGTGCAGGCGGCGATAGAGATAGGACAAAGCGCCCAAAAATGGGAGCGATTGCCCAAAAATACGCAAGAATTTGTATCGTCACAAGCGACAATCCAAGAAGCGAAGAGCCAGAGAGCATAATTGATGAAATTTGCGCTGGTATGAGTCAAAATGAAAATTTGATACGAAACGCCAACCGCAAAGAGGCGATCGCACTGGCTATCAGCAAGCTTGAGCCTGGCTGGGCGCTTGTCATACTTGGCAAAGGCGACGAGCCATATCAAGAGATAAAGGGCGTCAAGCACCCATTTAGCGATAAAGAAGTAGTAAAAGAGCTTTTAAAGAGGTAAAAATGAATATAGAAATTTTAGCTAGTAAGATCCACAGAGCCGTCGTAACAGACGCAAATTTAAACTATGTTGGCTCAATAAGCATAGGCGAGGAGCTTATAAAAGCTGCAAATTTGATAGAAAATCAAAAGGTTGAAATTTTAGACGTTAATAATGGCGAGAGATTCGCTACCTACGTGATAAAGGGCAAAAAAGGCGAAATTTGCCTAAACGGCGCGGCTGCTAGAAAAGTCTGCGTAGGAGACGTGGTCATCATCGTGGCGTATGCTAGCATGAAATTTAAAAAGGCTAAGAAATTTAAGCCAACCATCGTACATGTAAATAACAAAAACGAGATCATAAAGGAGTAGGCGATGTTTGAGGGATTTGACTTTTCAAAGATGGGGCAGATGCTCGAGGACGTGCAAAAGCAAGCCAAGCAGATAGAAGAAGAGAGTAAAAATAAAGAATTTGGCGCAAAAAGCGGCGGCGGACTAGTTAGCGTAAGGGCAAACGGTAGCGGCGAGATACTTGATATCAGCATAGATGATAGCTTGCTTGAAGATAAAGAGAGTATGCAAATTTTGCTAATAAGCACCGTAAATGACGTGCTAAAATCAGTTGAGGCCGATAAGAAAAACACCGCTTCAAGGATGCTTGGCGGCCTTGCTTCGATGGGGATAAAATGAGACTAAAATATAAATTTGCCCTTGCATTTTTGCTATCAGCGCTTTGCCTAAACGCCGATCCTAGGCCTACGCAAGAGGACTTTAACGCCTGCTTTGAAAAGAACAAAAACTCAATCGTCTCGGTAAATAAACACTTTGGCGTGGCTATCACTAAAAATTTGATCGCAGTGCCAAAAAGTGACGGAGCCCCGCTTGGCGAATATGTCAAATTTGACCCATATTTGCAGCTTTTCTTAGTCCGCTCTAGCAAGGAGCTAAGCCCTGTCGTGATGGCTGATGAGACCAACGAGGAGCGCATCAAAAAGAGCACTTGGGTTGGCATCTTAAATGATGCAAACAACACCGTCATGGGTCACATCAAGTCTTTGGGGCAAAATTTAGGCGACTTTGATACGCTAAGCTTCGAGTATAACGCGACTGGCGAGATAAACACACCTTGTTGCAAAATGATAGGCATAGCTGTTGGAGCTGATAAATTTATACCAAATCGCTATCTAAAGCACTTTGTATCTTATGATGACGTCTATTACGGTGATATCGGCGTGAAATTTTTACAAAAAGAGGATAAATTTTTTGTGGGTCTTGTTGACCCTTTGGGCCGTGGCAAGATGATGATGGTTGATGACGAGCTAGTGAGTGTAAATGGTATCAAGCCAAAGAGCCTAAGAGAGCTAAATGAGATGGTGCTTTTTGCTCCAAAGGGCGCAAAGCTTGACATCATCGTGAAGCGCGATAAGCAAGAAATGCTCTTTCAGGTGCCAGTAAGTGGGGATGTGAAATTTAGCCAAAGCCTTGATGTAGACGCCCCTTCAAGCCTTGACATACCAAATTTCAACATCATGCCAAAAGAGCCACAAACAATGCTTGATGATAAGATTTTGGTGGATTATGGTATCACGGTGGATAAAAATTTAGTCGTTACCAAGGTCGAGCCAAAGTCGAATGCAGAAATTTTTGGCATCAAGATCGGTGATAAAATTTTGGGTTTTGATAAACAGAGCGTGAGTAGTCGTGAAGAGCTTTTAGAGAAGCTTGGCGAATTAAAAAATTTTACGCTTCTATTTACCAGAAATGACTTTCAGTTTTTTGCAAGAGTACCAAAATGAGCCTACTTGAGGACTTTGTAAAATTTCTAAACGCAAATTTGCCAAAGGCGCCTAGCTTTCATCCTTACTACGAGGAGGCGCTTGGCGTTATGCTAAAGGCTGGAGGCAAGCACTTTAGGGCGCTTTTGCTTCTTGGTGTGGTGGAAAACGTAGATAAAAGCCTCACGCAAAAGGCCATGAGAGTGGCTTTGGGGCTTGAGATGATGCACACTTATTCGCTCATTCATGATGACTTGCCATCAATGGACGATGCAAGCCTAAGACGTGGCACACCAACGCTTCACGTAACCTACGACGAGACAACTGCTATACTTGCAGGAGATGCGCTAAATACGCATGCTTTTTATGAAATTTCACGTGCCAATTTGCCAGCTGAAACACGTATAAAATGCGTAGAAATTTTAAGCGAAAATGCTGGCGTTAGCGGTATGGTGCTAGGTCAGGCACTGGATTGTTTTTTTGAAAATACAAACAAAGAGGACATCAAAAGAGCAAAGGCTAAATTTGGACTCTCTAGCAAGATGCTAAGCCTTGATGAGTTAGTCTTTTTACATATCCACAAAACCGCAAAGCTCATCGCCGCTAGCCTAAAAATGGGCGCTGTGATAGTAAATTTAAGCGAAACAGAGTGCGAGAAAATTTATGATATCGGCCTAAAACTTGGTCTTGCTTTTCAGATACAAGACGACATCATCGATCTTACAAGCGACGAAGCGGCCGCTGGAAAGCCCGTGCATAACGACCTAGCTAAAAACTCATTTACAAATTTACTTGGTCTATCTGGTGCAAAAAAGAAAAAAGATGAGCTTATTTGCGAGATAGAAGAGGCACTAAAACAGATAGATGCAAACATCGCAAAAATGATCTTAGAGCTTACAGACAAGCATTTAAGATAAGTGCGTAAATTTCGTAAATTTATATCACTTTTTAGACATTTTGGGCAAAAACGCAAGGCAAGTTTTAATCACTTTTTTGTATAATCTAGCGCAATAAAAGGAGATCATATGCTAAAAAAACAAGCCGATACTATAAGATTTTTGTGCGCTGACATGGTGCAAAACGCTAACAGCGGACACCCAGGTGCACCTATGGGTTTAGCTGATATTATGGTGGTTTTAAGCAACTTTTTAAAACACAATCCAAAAAATCCAAAATGGCTAAACAGAGATAGGCTAGTTTTTAGCGGTGGTCACGCATCAAGTCTGGTTTATAGCTTTTTGCACCTAAGTGGCTACGATCTAAGCCTAGATGATCTTAAAAATTTTCGCCAACTTGGCTCAAATACTCCAGGACACCCAGAAATTCACACTCCAGGCGTTGAGGTTGCTACTGGCCCGCTTGGTCAAGGCGTAGCAAACGCAGTTGGTCTAGCCATGGCAGAAAAATACGCTGCAAACGTGTTAAACGAGCCAGATAATAAAATAATCGATCATAAAATTTACTGTCTTTGTGGCGATGGCGATCTAGAAGAGGGCATAAGCTACGAGGTATGTTCGGTAGCCGGAAATTTAAGACTAGATAACCTTGTGCTCATTTACGACTCAAATAACATCACGATCGAGGGCGACACAGCAATTGCATTTAGCGAGGATGTCAAAGCGAGGTTTGAGGCGCAGGGCTGGGAAGTCGCGCGTATCGATGGACACGACTACGATCAGATCGAATTTGCACTAGAGCAGGCAAACGAGAAAGAGTCACCATATCTCATCATCGCAAACACACGTATAGCACGTGGTGCAATGGAGCTTGAAGGAAGTCACCACAGCCACGGCGCACCACTTGGCGAAGAGATCATCAAAAAGGCAAAGGCCGCAGCTGGTTTTGATCCTGAGAAGAAATTTGCCATTGACGAGGACGTGCTTTTAAGGTTTAGAGGCGTAGTTGAAAGGGGCGATCTTGAAGAAGCGATGTGGAACAAAAAGGTTGAGGCACTAAGCATTGAAGGTAAAAATTTACTAAACTCACTTCTTAATCCAGACTTTAGTAAGATCGAATTTCCAGACTTTAGCGACAAAAAGCTAGCCACAAGGGATACAAACCACGTCATTTTAAATGAGATAGCTAAAAAACTCCCTGGCTTTATCGGCGGTAGTGCAGATCTTGCTCCGTCAAATAAGACCGAGCTAAAGGGCATGGGCGACTTTCCAAACGGTAAAAATATCCACTACGGCATCAGAGAGCACGCTATGGCGGCTATTAACAACGGCATCGCTAGATACGGCCTTTTCTTGCCTTTTTCAGCGACATTTTTCATCTTTAGCGACTATCTAAAGCCAAGTGCAAGGATAGCAGCGCTAATGGGAATCAAACACTTTTTTGTCTTCACGCATGATAGCATCGGCGTTGGCGAAGATGGTCCGACACATCAGCCTATCGAACAGCTTAGCACATTTAGAGCGATGCCAAATTTCTACACTTTCCGTCCAGCTGACGGTAACGAAAACGCAGCTAGCTGGCAAGCGGCTCTAAATTTAAACGCTCCAAGCGCCTTTGTGCTTAGCCGTCAAGGGCTTGATCCACTTGCAAAAGGCGAATTTGGCGAGGTTAGCAACGGCGCATATCTTTTAAGCTCGTCAAAAGATGCGAAGATAACATTTATAGCAAGCGGTAGCGAGGTCTCACTCTGTGTAAAAGCAGTTGAAATTCTTAGTCAACAAGGTATTGGCGCAAACATCGTGTCAGCTCCTTGTTTTGACCTACTTTGCGAGCAGCCAGATGAATACGTGGCTAAAATTTTAGACAAAAACACGACGATCATCGCAGTTGAAGCTGCAACTGGCTTTGAGTGGTATAAATTTGCCGATGCAGTTTATGGCATGAATAGCTTTGGCGCTAGCGGAAAGGCTAACGAGCTATTTGATCACTTTGGATTTACTCCGCAAAAACTTGCAAATTTTGCTAGCGAACTTATATAAATTTAATCTTGGGGAGTAAAATCCCCAACTGCAATATAAAATCAAAAAAGGCATTTTATGGAAATTTCTCACGTTATCGTTTTGGCCTTGGTGCAAGGTATAAGCGAATTTTTGCCGATATCTAGCTCGGCTCATCTTATCTTGGTGCCAAAGCTACTTGGCTGGCCAGATCAAGGGCTTGCCTTTGACGTGGCAGTGCACGTTGGTACGCTAAGTGCGATACTTTTTTATTTTAAAGATACGATTTTTAAGCTACTTCGCGACTTTTTTGCCTCGATCGCACAACGAAAGATGGTAGGCGATAGCTTGCTTGTCTGGTGCGTGGGATTTGCTACCATTCCAGTTGGGATCTTTGGACTTTTATTTAACAACATTATCGAAGAATACGCAAGAAGTGGCGTTGTGATCGCTATTACTACGATCGTCTTTGGCATAGCGCTTTACTTTGCAGATCTTCGCTCGACAAATAAAAGCGAATATGAAATGACCATAAAATTTGCACTTATTATCGGCCTTGCTCAAGCTGTGGCGCTCATCCCTGGCGTCTCAAGATCAGGCATAACGATGACAGCAGCACTTTTTTTAGGATTTAGCCACAAGGGTAGTGCAAATTTCTCATTTTTGATGTCGATCCCAGTCATCATCCTAGCCGGTGGACTTGAGAGCATCAAGCTCATAAAAGACCCAAATGCGCTTCCTTGGAGCGATATCGCCCTTGGAGTCATCATAAGTGCAGTTAGTGCTTATCTCTGCGTTAAGCTATTTATGGGGATTATCTCAAGGATTAGGATGCTTCCTTTTGTCATCTACCGCTTGATTTTGGGAGCATTTTTGCTTTATCTATTTTTATGATTTTAAAGCTTTAAAAAGCAAAAGCCAAGTGTGAAAAAATTTTCACACTTGGCAAGAATATGTAGTGCGAGTATCTTTCAGGAAAAATTTCAAGATAGGCTTGGTAATTTAATCCTCTTTTTTATCTTTTTTAATAACATTTAACAGATCTTTTGCAGCTTGGTAAGCCCTATCTCCAAATTTCTTAGCTTCTGATTTGATGTCAATTTGTTTGATGTCTTCAAATTTTTCATTGGCTTTTTTCTCAAGATTAGCGATCTCTTGTTTGATCTCTTCAATTTTATCGTTTGTATCAAAATTTAGCTTTAGCTTTTTACTCTTGTCATTTAGCTCTTGTTTTAGGGCTTCAAATTTATTATTTGCCTCACTCATAAGCTTTGCCATGCCGTTTGACTTTAACTCTTCTATCCTTGAAATGATCTGCTCTCTTGCTTGATCGCTAATGCGTTTAAATTTTGCTAGATTTGTATCTAGCTCGCTATTTATCACATTTTCGATTTCATTTCTTGCTACACCTTCAAATTCCTTTTCAAGTTCCCTAAGCAAGGCTATAAATTCTTCATCAATATTTTTTAAGTTTAGTAGTTGCGAGTTTAGCCTGAGCTCATCTGGAGCAAATTTCGCCTCATCTTTGAGCTTTTCTATGGCTCTTAAAATGCCATCTCTTGTGCCACTTATCGCTCCACTTATCAACTCTTTTGCAAAGATATGACCCTCATCTGCTAAATTTGCCGCTGCTATGATGATGTTTTTTGAAATTTCAAGTATCCGCTCTTTGCTAAACTCTCCTCCAATTATCGCAACATAGGTCATATTTTTAGCTATCGCACCAGCTGTTTCCTCGACATCTTTTGCGCCTTCAAGAGTTGTCAAAAATGCGATTTGAGCGCTCTCTTTTAAGATACCAAGAAGCCTTGTTTCTCTAATGATCGCATTATTTAAAAGCTCTAAAATTTCCTCTTTTTCACTAAAATTTCTATCTTTTACGACTTCTTCAGCTGCTTCAAATGAAATTTTGAGCCTATTTTTTATCTCTTCACGTTTTGCTTCTATTGCACGGTTTAGCTCATCTTTTTTATCAAGTAGCTCGTAAAGTGCCTTTTCTTCAGTGCCGACAATGGCCTGATTTATTCCCTCCATGGCACTTTTTAGATTTTTTGCGTTTATGAGATCTTCTTTGTTCATTTTGTCATAAAGCTCATTCATTTTAGCCTTTAAAATTTCTGGCAAAGCATTTATATCTTTGTTTGCAGCATCTTGAAAAAAGTTATTGCAAAGAGCTTTTATGCTTATTAATAAGCCATCGCTGTTTTTATAATCATGTAAATTTTGTTCTAAATTGTTCATGTCTTTTACCTTATAAAACGTATTTTGCTTCGTGTTTTAGTGCTGAAAATATCTCTAGCCTCTCTTCTTCGCTCAAAACTAGCACAGCTAAGTCATAGCTTGCGTACTTTTTATCTTTGCTAAATTTTGAAAAGACTAGTTTAAATTCTCTATCTTTTACTATCTCTTTTACCTTTTCTTCTACATTGACATCTGCATCAAATATTATTTTGTATTCCCAATGCGTTGGGTAATCAATTTTTGCTTTTTTGTTATTTAGGTCGCATATACTCGCCACTTTTTCCTCCTGTTTTACTCTCTAACACGATATTACTTATTTCCATGCTTTTATCTATAGCTTTTACCATATCATAAATGGTTAAAAGCCCCACGCTAACGCCAGTTAATGCTTCCATCTCAACGCCTGTTTTACCCTCTATTTTTACGCTAACATAAAGCTTAAAAGCACAAATTTCAGGTAGCTCCTCAATATCACAATCCACACCTAAAATAGCTAGTGGATGGCACATCGGGATTAGTTCGCTTGTCTTTTTTGCTCCCATTATCGCAGCAACGACAGCCGTTTGGATGACCGGGCCTTTTTTGCCGGTATTTTCTTTTATCGCTCTAAAGGCCTCTTTGCTCATCTTGATGATCCCGCTAGCAGTTGCTACTCTTTTTGTTGGATCTTTTGGGCTCACATCGACCATTTTTGGACGATCTTTCTCATCTAAATGCGTTAGCATTATCTCTCCTTTTTGGCGGATTATAGCCTATTTAAACAAATTTAAATTACCAATGTCTTTAAGCTAAAAATATATCAAACACATAAAATTTAGCTTTTTACTTAAATACTAAAGATTTCTCATTACTTAATATAATTATCTAATTTAAATAATTTTCTTAAGAAATAATTCAAATTTAAATTTTTGTGCAAATTAGTACTAAAAATAAGCGATTCAATAAATAATAAATTTTATTAAAACTATATTAGTATTGATTAAATCATAATGTCTATATAATGTAAATAATAAAATTTAAAAAAATTTACTGATATTTTTCTTTAAAAGCTTAAAAAAATAAATTAATCGCTAATTTGCTTTTAAGAGTTAAGTATGTATAGTTTTTTTACTTATTAAATTTATGATGAAAGTGCTTTGGGTTATGAGAATTCTGCTTTGTATAAGTTTGTTTTTGATAACAGCTTTTGCCCAGCAATTAGGCTGCTTTATTAATGAAAGCAACCAAAGCATCGTCTTTATAAAAGATGGGCAGATTAAAAATTTGGATCTAAAAGAGACGATTTATAAAAATCAAGAGTGCGGAAATGATGGAGAATCCTTTTATATCGCAAATTTAAATAATGAGATTATTGAGGTAACAAATGAGAAAAATTTCTTATTTGCTATGCCAAATGTTGGCTGTAAAATCTCACAAATTGTGGCAATTAAAAATAAAATTTACGTAGCTTGCGATATGGCAAATGAAGTCAGCATAGGCGTTTTTGATAAAAAACTAAATAAACTTTTAACTAAAAATTATAAAGATGTTTATAAAATTTCAAGCCTTTTGCCAATTGATGATGAACTATTTTTTACGAGCTTTAATGGCAAAGCATTTTTGCTTGATAAAGAGCTTAATTTAAAAGAGAAAAAGCGTGTCGGTTTTGCTCCGCTTAGCGCCTGTAAATTTAAAGGGAATGATATTTTGCTTGGCTTTAGAGATGGAGAAATTTTAGATTTTAAAAGTGGAATCAAAAAGCAAGTTTTGAAATCTAAAATTTCAGCTCTTGCGTGTATGGAGGATGAAATTTTTATAGGTGATGGGGATGGAGTAGTCTATAAATTTGACAAAGATCTTAAGCTAAAAGGGCAAAAGGCTCTTTTTAGCAATGAGATAAAAAGAATTTTTATAGATAAAGGCGTCTTAAATGGCGTAAATTTAGACAATGAGATAAAGAGTTTAGAGATAAATTCATTTTAAAAAGGAGAGTAAATGCAAAAGTTATTTTGTGTCGCAAGTGCTGCGTTGCTTGGGCTATCTTTAACGACTGCTTGTGCTGCTAGTAGTGACCTTGAAAAAGTCATGAAAGAGCGCGGGCTAAGCGAAAAAGATGTCCTTGCAGCTGCTAAAACTTATCAGCCTAGCGGTAAAAAAGATGATTTCATCGTCTTTTCATCTGGCGGGCAAAGCGGTCAAGTGCTAGTTTATGGCGTTCCGTCGATGAGAATTTATAAATACATCGGCGTTTTCACGCCAGAGCCTTGGCAAGGATATGGCTATGACAATGAGTCAAAAGCTGTTTTGAAACAAGGCAACATCAGGGGCAAAGAGATAACATGGGGCGATACACACCACCCAAATTTCAGTGAGAAAAATGGTGAGTATGTTGGTGATTATCTATTTATCAACGATAAAGCTAACCCAAGAATCGCAGTTATAAATTTGCATGACTTTGAGACAACTCAAATCGTTGTAAACCCTATTATGAAGAGTGAGCACGGCGGTAGCTTCATCACTCCAAATAGCGAGTATGTTATCGAAGCTAGCCAATATGCAGCTCCGCTTGATAACAACTACCACTCAATAGACGACTATGAAGCAGTTTATAGAGGTGCTGTAACATTTTGGAAATTTGACTATCCAAAAGGCAAGATCGATGAGAAAGAGTCATTCTCTCTTGAGCTTCCACCATACTGGCAAGATCTAAGTGATGCTGGTAAAGGCGAGAGCTACGGCTGGGGCTTTACAAACTCAATAAATACTGAGATGTATACTGGCGGTATCGAAAAAGGTCTTCCTCCATTTGAAGCAGGTGCAAGTAGAAATGACACTGACTTCTTGCATGTTTATAACTGGAAAATTTTAGAAAAACTTGTTCAAGACAAGAAAAACTACAAAGTTATAAATGGACACAAGGTAGTTACAATAGACGCTGCTGTAAAAGCTGGTGCACTATTTTTGATCCCAGAATCAAAGAGCCCACATGGTTGTGACGTAAGCCCAGATGGTAGATATATCATTATTGGCGGCAAGCTTGATACTCACGCATCAGTTTATGACTTTAGAAAGATCAAAGAGCTAATCGATAAAAAAGAGTATGCTGGCACTGACCCATACGGAATTCCTATCTTAGATAGAGAAAAGTCAATGCACGGACAAGTCGAACTTGGCCTTGGACCACTGCACACATCATTTGACTCACAAGATGGCGTACTTTATACTTCACTTTACGTTGATAGTCAAATCGTAAAATGGGACTATAAAAATTTAAAAGTGCTTGATAAGATAAATGTTCACTACAATATCGGACACCTTGATACAATGGAAGGCAAATCAGCAAAACCAGTTGGCAAATATGCAATCGCTCTTGATAAACTTTCAATCGATCGCTTTAGCCCAGTTGGCCCACTTCATCCACAAAATCACCAGCTAATAGACATCACTGGTGCAAAAATGGATCTAATCTATGATATGCCAATACCACTTGGTGAGCCACACGATGTTGTGTCAATAGCTGCTAGCAAACTATCTCCAGCACTTACCTACAACATGGGTACAAACTCAAGAACAGGCGAGGCTAGCCCATACGCAACTCTAGCTGGTCAAGAAAGAGTTGAAAGAAATGGTAAAAATGTAACCGTCTATGCGACAATGATCAGAAGCCACATCAACCCAGAGCACATCGAGGTAAATAAAGGCGATAACGTAACAATTCACCTAACAAACCTAGAGCGCGCTCAAGATGAGACTCACGGCTTTGGCATCGACCTTTATAACATTCACGCGTCACTAGAGCCTGGCAAAACCGCTTCAGTAAATTTTGTAGCTGATATGGAAGGTGTCTTCCCATACTACTGCACCGAGTTTTGCTCAGCACTTCACCTAGAGATGATGGGTTATTTGCTTGTTAAAGATCCAAGTAAAAAATATGAATCTGCAAAAAATAACAAGCTAAAAACTCTAAGCCCAGAGGCTTTAAAAGCCGAATACGATAAAGTAATCGCAACTAATAAGGCAACTGACGATGTTATCCAAGAGGTTGTTAAGTACCTAAAAGAGAAACATTATGAGAAATATCCAAAAGTAAAAGCTTTAGTTGATGACGCACTTGATCAATACGGTCACATCAAAGAGGTAAAAGCTAAAGCTGACGAAGCTTACAAAAAAGGAGACGTAAACGGCGCTATCCTTTGGGAGTACCAAGTATGGCAATACATGGTAAAAACTGCTGACGTTGGCTTAAGAGCTAAAAATAACCTAGCTAAAGAGATCGCAACTCCGATGAGCCCAGCTGCTGCAAAAGGTGAAGAGGCTTATCTAAAAGGCGGATGTAATGGTTGCCACGTTATCGGTCAAGTAAGCTCAGGTCCAGACCTAACAGGCGTTTTACTAAGACATGAAAATGGCGAAAAATGGGTAGCAGAATTTATCAAAGATCCTGCTAAGTTCTATAATGACGACTACATTAAATCAATGATTGATTACTTTAACCTTAGAATGCCAAATCAGCATATGAGTGATGAAGAGATCAAAAATATCATCGAATACCTAAAATGGGTAGATGAAAACGCTGGTATGTAGTTTTTAAAGGGGCATTTCGCCCCTTTTTAAATTTTAAAATTTTATTTTTAGCAAGTGAAATTTTAAAATTTAAAGGAGAGATCATGAGTAAATATAAAATTTATACCATTGTTGCACTTGTCTTAATGACTGTTTGTTTTACTTTGCCTGTTCTTGGTTGGCACGGAGCAAAAGAGCGTATAGCTGATGGTGATGAACTACCATCTTATACTTACGGTATCTATAATCTTTATAGCTCATTTCAGTATAAAAATCACCTTTTATCAAAAGATGTAGCAAGCGATCTTCATAAGATGATCGAACAAAAAGCAGAGATAGGTACGCCATCTTTTCCTATCTGGTACGTCTCTCTTGAAGCTCCAAATTATCCAAAGTCAGCCTTTCCTGATGGAATTCCTGTATATTTTCATGTAGATGGATATAGTGGTGACGTGCATGAGATGAATACGATAAATCACTACATCGGTATGTATCCTATGGAGCATGGTGGAAATTTAGAGCGAGCGATAGCACCTTATTATTTGCTTATTTCAACGCTTTGTATGCTTGCATTTTTGTATTACAATGGCAAATTTAACTCACTTCTTATGGTTCCAACGATTATCGCGCCTGTGCTATTTATGAGCGCATTTGCAGGATGGCTTTACTGGTATGGACACAATATGCAAGAGTGGGGTGCATTTAAGATTAAACCATTTATGCCAACAGTTTTAGGCGATGGTAGCGTCGCGCAATTTACAACGCACTCTTATCCAAGTATCGGATTTTGGGTTATGATTGCTATGAGTGTATTTTGCATACTTGCAGTATTTTCAAAGAAAAAAGAGCTAAATGCGTAAAATTTTTAATTTTGCCCTTGCTTTCTTGCCTATTTTTAGCTCTGCAAATGTCCTTCAAGATGCAATAAATAATGCTAGCCCTGGCGATGTTATAAAGCTAGGGGACGGCATCTATGAAGGAAGCATAACTATAAATAAGCCGCTTAGTATCGTTGGTGAGGGCAAAAATGCTCACATAAAAGGAAATGGTAAAGGCACAGTTGTAAAGATTATTGCCTCAAATGTTACGCTTAGAAATTTAAAGATAAGCGGTAGCGGAAATGACCTTGGTGAGCTAGATGCTGGCATTGGCTGTGATAAAGCAAATAATGTCTTGATTACGCAAAATGACTTGAGTGATGTGCTTTTTGGGATTGATTTTAAAGAGTGCAGCAGCTCAAAGATCACTGAAAATAACATCACTTCTAAAAAGGGGGCCAGTCTTGGCTTTAGAGGTGATGCCGTTAGACTCTGGTATAGCCATGAAAATTTAATCGAGGGTAATTATATTTATGATAGCCGCGATATGGTTGCATGGTATGCAAGTCACAATAAATTTTTAAAAAATAAAGCGATCCGGGGTAGATACTCGCTTCACTTTATGTATGCAAATCAAAATTTAGTCGAAAACAATGATTTTATCGGCAATGCAGTCGGAATGTTTTTTATGTATTCAGCTGGCTCAAATATAAAAAATAATCTTGTTATGGATAGTGACGGCGCTTTTGGTATCGGTATTGGTCTAAAAGATGTTTCAAATTTTACTATCGAAAATAATACACTTATCTATAATGCGAGAGGAATTTTGCTTGATAACTCGCCGTTTCAGCCAGGCTCAACGATAAATTTCTTAGGCAATAAAATTTTACACAACGTAGTTGGCGTATATTTTCACGCTACTCAGGGGACAAGCATATTTGAAAATAATGATTTTATAGGCAATATGGATATCGTTGCGAACGACACTCCAGGCGATAAAATGGCATTAAATCAGTGGAGTAAAAATTATTATGATGAGTATGAGAGCTTTGATAGAGATAAAGATGGCTATGGCGATACGCCATTTATGCACCTATCGTATGCCGATCAGCTTTGGCAGTATTATCCGAATTTGCAGTTTTTCTATGGTTCAAGCGTCTTTAGTATCTTAAATTTTTTAGCCAAACTTGCGCCATTTTCTGAGCCAGTAAAGCTACTTGAAGATAGCACGCCAAGGATAAAACCACTTGATGCTTCAAATTTTAACGCGTTAAAGGCAAAGCGTGGATAGAAGAAAATTTATAATCTTAGGCTCAGTCGCAGCTGCCGCAGGATATGGCATAGGTAAAATTTTACCAAAAAGTAGTGGCGATAAACTCTATCTTAGACCACCAGGTGCGGTTGATGACTTTGATGATCTTTGTGTTAAATGCGGTCAGTGTGTGCAGGTATGCCCTTATCACAGTATAAGTTTGCTTGATATAAAAGATGGATATTCAAATGGTACAGCATACATCGATCCTAAAAAGAGAGGTTGCTATTTATGTGATCTTTTCCCATGTGTGCTCGCCTGTCCAAGTGGTGCGTTAGATCATGCTACAAAAGTTGTTGATGATGTGAAAATGGGCGTTGCTGTCTTGAGTAATGTAAATGCCTGTATGTGCCTAAAAAGAGAAAAACTAAGCGAAGATAGCGTTGAAGATTTGCTTGTCCGCAAAGTTTATAACGATAGAGAAGAGGCAGAAAAAGATAAGATAAAAGGCAAAATCGGTCAAATTTGTGACCTTTGCGTCAGTATTTGCCCAGTTGGCGATAGTGCAATAGTAATGAGCGAAGCAAATTTGCCACTCATAAAAAATGGCTGCGTGGGTTGTGGGGTGTGTGCTGAGGTTTGTCCTGTAAAAATTATAAATATTGCCCCAAAAATGAGTTATGATGAAATTTATAAGGAGAAAGAATGAGATTAATAATGTCCTTAGTGGCTGCTGCTTTGCTATTTGTCGGCTGTGAAAAGAGCGATGACAAAGCGCAAAAAGCAGCTAGCGAGCAACCAATAAATGTAGCCACGAGTGCTAGCATAAAGGTTGAAAAAAAAGAAAATAACCAAAGCACAAATAAACAAAATGACTTCATAAAATACGATATGCACGGCGAAAAGAGCGTAAAATTTGGACTTGAAGATAATAACGTAAGCCGTCAAATCGGTGCTTTAGCGATGGTAAGAACCCCTCTTCAAACTATAAATTTAAGACTTATAAAGGGCAGACTTAGCAAAAATTTCATTACAAAATGCTCAGCTTGTCACGATGATTATGCAAATGGCATCATCGGGCCATCACTTTTAACAAAAAGTGAAAATGAAATTTATACAATGATAAATGCTTATAAAAATAAAGAAAAAGTCAATGTCTTGATGCGAGATCTTGTTAAAAAAATGGATGATAGTGAAATCAGAAATTTAGCTAAAGAAATCAGTGATTTTAATACACAATTTAGGAGCAAATAATGAAAGTAGGAAAGATTATAACCATTATTTTAGCAGTAGCGATTTGCGGTATCATGGTTTTTATGTTAAGCCAGACTCCGCCTAAAAAAGAAAAAGTAGCAACTAATGCTCAGCCAAAAGTAGAGCAAAATTTTACAAAAGAGCAGCCAAAGTCTAGTGAAGAATTTGCCAGCGAAGATGAGCTAAAAAAGGTAAAAGAGCTAAGTCTAAGCGTGGCTAAAGTGCACAATGAAGGCGTTAGCAAGCAGTATCTGACAACTTGTGCTCCGTGTCATGGCGCAAATGCAAAAGGTGTCGTAGCTCCTGATATAACACACCTAAGTAAGGATGAATTACTTAAAAAGCTAGCTGATTATAAAGCTGGTAAGGTACAAAACTCACTTATGAAGGGGCTACTTACAAATGTTAGTGATAGCGAGCTTGAAAGCCTTGCAGATGAAATTTCTAAATTTAAAAAGTAAAAATGGACAAATATAACACTCGTGCGACGATTAGAAATGTAAGCTTTCTAAGCACGTTAATCACAACTACAAAAGATGGCAAGAAGCGTCCTAGTATACGTTTTTGGCGCATTTTTACCATTATTTTAGTCCATCTTTTATTTGTGCTTTCATATAGAGTTGATATACAAATTTTAGAAGGTGACATCAGTGCCTCAAGGATATTTGGTTTTCACTTGGCAGATGCTTTTATGAGCCTGCAAGTTTTCCTGGCGACACATGAAATCCACGTAAATTTAATAATTGGTTCACTTAGTATCTTGGCGTTTTATATCATTTTTGGTGGTAGAGGCTTTTGTTCTTGGATCTGTCCATATTCATTAATAAGTGAAATAGCTGAGAAGATCCATGAAAATTTACGCGCCAAAAAGATAGTGAAACCACGAGTTTTTGACACAAAGTGGCGATATGTTTTTACCATTTTATTTTTAACCCTTAGCTTTGCTAGTGCAAGCCTTACATTTGAAATTTTTAATGTTGTTGGGATTTTTTCAAGATTTATTATCTATGGCTATTTTCATGCTATTTGGTTCGTTGTAGCCATGCTTATGGTTGAAATTTTCTTCTCACGTAGAGCTTGGTGCAGGTATGTCTGTCCTATTGGAGCTACTTACTCAGTGCTAGCTAAACCAAATGCCATAAAAGTTAGCTGGGATAAAGAAAAATGCGATCACTGCTTAGTTTGCACTGATGTTTGTCTAGTGCCTCACGTACTTTTTATGACAAAAAAAGGAGCAAAGCTTGACGAGAGCAAAAATATCTTTAGGATAGCTGGCGCTGATTGTACGCTTTGTGGTAGGTGTATTGATGTGTGTCATCAAGATGCACTGAAATTTGACAACGGCTTTAAAAAACTCATATAAGGAAAATTTTTGATAGATATAAAAGAAGTAACTAAAATTTTTGGCTCGCAAAGGATACTTGACAATGTTAGCCTAAACGTAAAATCTGGTGAAAAAATAGCAATACTTGGACAAAATGGAGCTGGCAAAAGCTCGCTCATGCGTATCATTTTAGGCGAGTTTATCCCAAATAGCGGAAGCATCGCGATAAATGGCGTAAATACCCTAAAAGATAGAAAAGGGGCTTTGAAATTTATCTCATTTGTGCCACAAACCCCACCACCGCTTAAATTTAATCTACGTGAGCTTTGTGAGTTTGTTTGCAAAAGCTCAAATGTAAAATTTGAAGAGATTGAGAAATTTAGCAAGCTTTTAGAGCTTGATCTGCATGCAAATTTAAATAAACCATTTTATAAGCTCTCTGGCGGCATGAAACAAAAGATGCTAATAGCCATCGCATTTGCTAAGGATAGTGAAATTTTGATGTTTGATGAGCCAACGGCAAATCTTGACGTAAAAGCAAGGCTTTCTTTTAAAAATTTACTTGATAATTTTACACAAAACAAAACACTTGTTTTTATTTCACACCGTATCGATGAGATAGCAAATTTATTAGATAGATGCGTCTATATGGACCTTGGCAAGATCATCAAAGAAGAAAATTTAAGGAGCAAGAGTGAATAATCTTTTTTTAATAGCAAAGCTTGATGTAAAAGAGTCTTTTCGCTCAAGATGGTTTGTGATATATGCTGTGCTTTTTTCTGCTTTGATGATAGGATTTTTATTTAGCGGCGTGACCGACTCACGTGTACTCGGCTTTTCTGGGCTTACTAGAGCACTGCTTTTATTTATTCAAATTTGCGTCATCATTGTGCCTATTTTTATTCTCATCTCAACCGTAAGAAGCATAAATCAAGATAGAGATACAAATTTGCTTGAATATATCCTTAGCTTCCCACTAAGCCTTAGAGAGTATTACTTTGGCAAGGCACTGGGCCGTACATTTGTTGTTTTTGTACCACTTTTGTTTGCTCTTTTGCTTTGCGTAGTGGTTGGCTTTATCAAGGGCGTGTCGATACCTTGGGGCGTGCTGGTGCTTTACTTTGGACTACTTTTTAGCTTAAGTATCATTTTTTTATCGCTTGGATTTTTTATCTCAAGCGTGATTAAAAATCAAGAGACAGGCCAAGGCGTAGCGTTTTTACTTTGGCTTATAATGCTTGCATTTATTGACCTAGCATTAATTGGACTTCTTATGCGAAGCTCGGTTGATGAGTACGTCATTTACGCTATTGCTATACTAAATCCGATAGAGCTTTTCAGGATAGCAGCGCTTAGCCTTTTTGATCCGAATTTAGCGGTTATCGGTACTGCATCTTATTTTATTTTAAGCACCTTTCCAAAGGCGACATTTGTAGCTTATGCGATTATTTATCCGCTCGCACTAGGCATTATTTTACTAGTTTGTGGCTATTTTGCCTTTAGCAAAAAAGATTTGGTTTGAGATTGTTTTTTGTTAAAGAAAAGTTGGTTTTAAATTTAGACGAAACTTGTATTATTCCACTTGTCCAACAAGAAACCTCCTTTTTGTAATAGCTCCCTTTCCCCCAAAGGGAGCTAACTTCTTCCAAGGAAATTTATGAAAAAATCCATTTTATTTTTAGCATTTACACTTCTATCTTTGAATGCAAACTGGGATATAAATGTACAAGAGTGTATTAATAAAAGTAACGCTAAAGCTTGCGAGAATTTTACAAAAAAGCTTTCAAGTGAGTGTGAGAATAAAGATAAAATTTCTTGCTTTATCTATGCAGATATGCTAGGACGCGGCCTTGGTGCAGAAAAAGATACGCAAAAATCTTTTGAGATATTTAAATCGCTTTGTGATGACGGTAGTAGCGAGGCTTGCTATGAGCTAGCGACAAAGTATCTTCAAGGAAATGGTACTGAGCAAAGCTTTGATCTTTCTGCAAACGCTCTTGATAAAGCTTGCAAGATGGGTAGCAAGCGAGCTTGCAATGTATTAGATCTTGTGCCTAAAAATTAGCTATTTTAATTTTGTACTTGCACTAATTAAAAGAAATTTATTAAATGTAGCTTCTTTAAGGTTAAATTTACTTTAGTATTACTTGGAATTTCTTTTTTATTAACTAAAAATTTTATTAAAATTTATGCTTAAATAATACTATTTCATCGTCCTAAATGGACCCTCCTTTTTGTAACTGATAAGTCTTTGCTTCCCCCTTTTCTGGCTTTTCGTATACACAAAGAGGAGTTGCTTATTCTTTTAAAAATCAAATCTATTTATTTTTTTCAATTTACATTCTATAAAAATTTTTCTTTTCTGGAATCATAATTGATAATAGTTTTAAATATTATCAAAGTAAATTTTGTGTAAGATTGCGAGCCATTATCAAAACCTACCATCAAAAGGCTTTAAAACAAAGTGAAATTTCTAAATCAAAAATTTTTTTATAAAGTACACACTTGTTTATCTCTTTTATTTTTCATTCCACTTGCAGTAGTTTGTTTTAGCGGTGCGATCCTTGTTTATAAAGATGAGCTAAACAGCCTTCTTGCCCCAAATGTCGTAAATGTAAATTTAAACAAAGAAAATTTAAGCAAAAGGATCAGCTTTGATGAGCAAAGAGAGATCATCGCAAGCGAGCTTGACGGCTACGAGATGGTCGGCATAAATATCGATGCAAATCCTAAAAAACGTGACAAAATTTGGTTAATTGAGCACAATGACAGCCAAAAAGAGTGGAAATTTATCTATTTTGACGCTTTTAGCGGTAAGATAAAGAGCGAGCCACTTGCACATGATGAGGGATTTTTTGGAGTTTTAACCGAGCTTCATGAGTCGCTATTTCTTGGGAAAATTGGTCACGTTATCCTTACTTTAACCGCTATTTTCACGTTTTTTATCTGCATAAGTGGTTTTGTGATTTATAGAAAATTTTGGTTGACACTACTTAGGCTTCGTGTAAATAGGCTAAATGTTTTTATGAGTGACATTCATAAAATGATAGGAATTTTTTCTACGCCTATTTTACTGCTCATTTGCATAAGTGGTTTTTGGTGGGAATTTCAAATGGCACGCATGCCAGAGTTTAAAAATGACTTTGTGATAGATGCAAAAATTTATAACAAAAGCCTATCTCTTGACGAGCTGGTAGCCCGCTCAAAGAGTGATCTTGCTGGCTTTGAGCCACACTTCATCTCACTGCCTTTTATGCAAGG
Organism: Campylobacter concisus; assembly: GCF_015229955.1. Classification (NCBI taxonomy): domain Bacteria; kingdom Pseudomonadati; phylum Campylobacterota; class Epsilonproteobacteria; order Campylobacterales; family Campylobacteraceae; genus Campylobacter; species Campylobacter concisus. The sequence goes on along the minus strand of NZ_JAAKYZ010000002.1, from coordinate 12,995 downwards.
AGCAAATATACGCCTTTTTGGCTATGTAAAAGATCAAAATTTCTTGCATAACGAATATTCAAGCATATTAACTTACGATAAAGATAACGGCGAATTAGTAAGTATTTTGGACATAAAAAATGCAAATCTAAGCGAAGAAATTCTCTCGGCATTTAGAAAATCGCACTTTGGTAACTACAACCAAATCACAAAATTTATCTGGTTTTTGGTTGGCATTTCACCGCTTATTTTAAGTATCTCAGGACTTTATTTGTGGATAAAAAGAAATTTTAAAAGGAGAAAAAATGAAAAAAATTTTAATTAGTTTGGTTGCATTAAATTTGATGCAACCTCAAATTTTTGCTAGCCAAAGCGATAAAATTTTAGAGGCAATCGATGTCGTGGAGAGCGAGCGAAGAGACGATGCAAACTACTTTGCAAAAGAGCTTGTAAAGAGTACAACAAGGCTAAATTTAACCTCTCGTCAAACGCCACAATCACTAACTGTGCTAACAGAAGCAAGACTAAAAGATCAAGGCATCAAGGACTATCAGGTGCTTCTTAGAAATGTCCCTGGCGTTACGCTAAACAAATGGGATGAGCGCGTATATCCGACGGCTCGTGGCTTTGCGATAGATTATTACTTGCTTGATTCGATGCCTAGCTTTGGTGGTTTTAGCCTTGGCGCAAACGATATGAGCTTGCTGCCTTATGAAAGAGTTGAAGTGGTAAAAGGAGCAAATGGCCTACTTGCAGGTGCTGGCAACCCAGCTGCAAGTTTAAATTTCATAAGAAAAAGAGCAGATGCAAAGGAACTTAAAGGAAATTTTGGTGTAAGTGCTGGCTCATACGATAGATACGGCGTAAATGGTGATGTGCAAACGCCTGTAAATGAGAGCGGGAGCGTTAGAGCAAGGCTATCTTTTATGCATGAGAAGTCGCACTCTTATATGGATTATTATAACCGCAAAAATAGCGCGATTTACGGCGTAGTCGATAGCGACATAGGTGACAATTCATGGCTTAGTCTTGGTGCATTTTATCAAGAGCTAAGACGCCACGGGGTTAGATGGGGTGGCATGCCAGCATTTTACTCAGATGGTTCTAGGACAAATTTTAGTAAAAATGAAATTTTCTCTCAGCCTTGGACTAGGTGGGATATAAAAACGCTTGATTTTTACGCTGATTTTAAGCACTACTTTGAAAATGAAGCGAGCTTAAATTTAAGCTACTCATTTAGGCGGGCGAACACCGACTCAAATCTACTCTACTACGGCGGAGCGGTAAATTTAGACGGCACTGGCAATATGAGCGATCTTAGCGTTTATGCAAACAAAAGAGAGGAGAACATCCACAACGTCGATGCATACGCAAATATCCCTTACGAGGTAGCAAATTTATCCCATGAGTTTGTCTTTGGCGCGATGTATAACAACTATAAAAAAAGTAGCGATAAGGTAAGTAGCTACTGGTTGCAAAAGACCACGCCAGCTGGGCTTGCTTATACAGCTAGAAGCAGGATTGATTTTAAAAACCTGCACCTTGATGATCCAAAGCTACCTTACGAAGATCAAAATAACAAAGACAAAACGATACAAAAGGCATTTTATGCGGCAAATAAACTATCAATCACCGATGAGCTTAAATTTTTGCTAGGTGCTAGGGTGAGCTACTACAAATACGAGATCGAAGGCGGCAAAGATAATAGAAATTTCACAAATGAGATCACGCCATATCTTGGCATCACTTATGACATCGGAGCAAACCACACTCTATACGCCAGCTATACGAGTATATTTAAGCCACAAAACGCAAAGGACGCAAATGATAAATATCTTGATCCGATCCAAGGCAAGGACTATGAAGTGGGTATCAAAGGCGAGTATTTTGACGGGGCGCTTCAAGCAAGCCTTGGCGTCTTTAAGATCGTGCAAGACAAGCTTGGCATAGATACTGGCAAGAAAAATCCAGCGACAAATGCCAAAATATATGAATCTGGCAAGGGTGTGACAAGCAAGGGTGTCGAGCTAGATCTAAACGGCGAGATCACTAAAAACTTAAGCCTAAGCTTTGGTGCAACGAACTTTAACGCAAAAGATGCTAATGGCGAGAAATACGCCACCAACTCATCAAGAAGTACGGCAAATTTATTTGCAAAGTATGAATTTAGGGACTTTAGAGTAGGGGCTGGAGCTATGTATAAGAGCAAAATTTACACTGACAAAGGCGCAAATGAAATCACACAAAAGGGCTACACTTTGGCAAATTTGATGTTTGGTTATAAATTTGCTAAAAACTTTGACGTGCAGCTAAATATCGACAATCTCTTTAATAAAAAGTACTACGAGGGCATCGGCAAAAACATGATGGTTTATGGCGATCCACGCACATTTAATCTAAGCTTTAACTACAATTTTTAATCCAATTAAATCACCAGCTAAATAAGCTGGTGATAAATTTCAACTCCTAAAGTGTATAATTAGAAAAATATATTTTAGGATGAGTATCATGTTTAAAGTAGAGGTTATTTATAAATTCTGTCTTGTTTTAGTTCTTATTTTAGGGCTTTGTATGCTCGCATTCTCTGGTGTAAATTTTGCATTTGGCGAATATAACGAGTATCTATTAAATGCCCATAAAATCGCAGGTTTCTTAATATTGCTTGCTGCACTACTTCACGTTATAAATCGTAGAAAAAAGCTAGTAAAACTAATAAATGAAACGACGGATGTGCTAACACGCAGTAAAAATCCAAGCATTTGCAACATGGACCGCATCATCGCCTCGCTCGAGCCATACAGCATAACTGAAATTTCGCAAATGTTGGGCTTTGACGAGGCTGTTTTTTGCGAAACTTTATGTAAAAATGGAGTTAAATTTAATGACGCTAGCCAAACTCTACGCCAGATAGCACGAATGAATGATGAAAAGATATTTTTCGTGCTAGTTCTTATCATTGAGGCGAAATTTGGCAAGAGATTTTGTGGCGAACTAAAGTATAAACGTGGTGGAAAACTTAAAGATAAAAAAATGGTTGCGTAGGGCTAGCTCAGTCTTTGCTAGCTTGTGCCATGCAGATGAAGCCATCTTTACTCCAACGCCTAAATGCTCAGTCATAGCAGCTCCGCTCACCTCCACAAGCCATCTCTTCTTCGTTATTATCTAGCTTAAATTTAGCGCAGTTCTGGGCTATTTGATGAGCTTTTTCGTAGTTAAATTTGCCGTATTTAAACTCATTTTTCTCATTGAAATTTTGCATCATCAAAATTCCCGAAGCTCTTTTATATTTAAATTTCTAAACTCACCATTTTTGTCTTTTTGCACGAGTAAAGTTGCCTTGTGATGCCAAAATATAGGCTTTAAAGCGCCATCTAAATTTATCATCTCATCTTTTGCGAGCTCTTTAAAATTCTCATCCAAAACCGCCTCGATAAATGGAAGCTCTGTAAGCTTAGTAACGTTTAGCTTTGGCTCATTTAGATTAAATTTGCCCCTTATCTTGCCATTATCGCCGCTAAGTCTAAGCCCTATACCCGCGAGCGCGCAGGAGCTCATACAAAAGACGCGCTGGGGGCTTGGCGGCGAGCTAAGCGAAACGGAGGAGGCGCGGCTAGCGGAGTATTTTAACAGCGGCAAATACAAACCAAAGCAAGAATTTATGCACTGGGCGTTCGTAGCTGTCGATAAGGCAAATAGAATTTTATAGTTAAAATTTCTTCTAGAATGGAGCAAATTTGATGCTAGTTATATGCCTAACTATGACAAAAGTAAAAGATAATTGGCAAGATTTTAGTAAGTTTTAAAAAAGTAGTCTTTTGCTTAGTGCCAATGTTTTAAGCAATAAAAATAAAGGTCAGTAGACTTTAAGTTATAGATAGTTTTATGGCGGGTAGAGAGAGATTCGAACTCTCGGTGAGTTGCCCCACACACGCGTTCCAGGCGTGCTCCTTAAACCGCTCGGACATCTACCCAAGATGAAGGTGATTATATCTTTATTTGCTTAATGCTTGGCTTTTAGAGCTTTAGCCCCAAGATAACGACATCTTTATACTCGCCGTCCATCAGGCAAACGCCAGGCAGTTCGCCCCATTTTTCAAAGCCAAATTTTAAAAATATCCTAGGACTTGCTTTATTCTCAATAAATATTAAAGTGATGATATTCTTTAAATTTAGCTCTCTAGCTTCATTTAGGCTGTGGGCTAAAAGCTGTTTGCCGATACCCCATTTAAGAGCCTTTTTAGCGACATAGATGCTTATCTCTACGCTTATATCGTAAGCGACTTTTGGATTAAAGTCACTCAGTGAGCAGTAGCCTAAAATTTTATCATTTTCTTTATAGAGAAAGATTTGGCGAGAGTTATTATTGGCTTTAAACCAAGACCCTTGCTAACTAGTCGAATATCAGCAGTCGTAGTTTTTTAAAATGTACTAGTTATAAATTTTGAGCAACTATCAAGATCGCTCAAATTTTTTTGAAGCCTAGCCTTTTTTGGCAGCTTGATAGACTGGCTCAAGCTTTACTGCGATCTCTTTTAGATCTTTTATCCTACTCTCGTTTGATGGGTGAGTGCTTAAAATTTCAGGCACCTTTCCGCCACTCATCTTGCTCATTTTTACCCAGACTTCGACTGCTTCTTTTGGATCGTATCCGGCTCTTGCCATTAGCTCGGTACCGATGTGATCAGCCTCGGTCTCATGCGAGCGAGAAAACGGCAGAGATATGGTGTATTCGCTAGCTAAATTTAGAGCATTAGCTCCAAGATCGCCAAGGCCAGTAGCTGTGGCTATTGCAAAGATACCTATGCTTTTCATCTGATCAGCACTTGCTTGCTCTCTGCTGTGCTCCCTAAGCGCGTGGGCAATCTCGTGTCCCATGACCGCAGCTAGCTGTGCATCTGTTAAATTTAGCCTTTTTATGATGCCACTATAAACGACTATCCTGCCCCCTGGCATACACCAAGCATTTAGCGTATCTTCATTAATGACATTTACTTGCCACTTCCATTTTAGAGCGTCATCCCTAAAAACACCAGTTTGAGCGATGAGCCTTTTAGCGATATCTTGAACTCTTTTTGTAAGGATCGGATCAACATTTAGCTCGCCTTTACTTCTAGCAGCTGTTAGCGTCTTGACGTAGGCTTGAGCCGAGCTTTGCTCCATAGCTTCTGATGAGACTAACATAAATTGCTTACGATCAGCACCAACAACGCCTGCTTTTGTAACGCTTGAGCAGCCAGTAAAGAGCAAACTAGTCGCTAACAATGTAAGTAGAAATTTTTTCATTTTTATCCTTTTTGGACTAAAATTTTGCGTATTATAGCCTGAGTTGGATATGCATTGTTAAACGAGGGGGAAATTTAATTTTTGGAGCTGAAACGGCTTACAAATTTTAAAATTTGCTTGAAATTTATCTGAGTATGAACTGCATGCGGCGAGAAGAACTATCTCATACTTTTTGAACATGCGAGGAGTTAGGGGGGGATTTAAAAAAGGGCAAGGGGATGGTCTCGTAACTCGAGTCTACTTGCCTCCCTTTTTTTAGATAAAAGTATCACAAAAGAAATTTTAAATTTTTGCAAATTTTAAAATCTTATTCACTCGCCTTAACAGACTGCTAAATTTAGGTCTCGTAGCTACTCGCCACTAAATTTAGAGCCGTGATATGCCAGCTCTAATTTTAAAATTTGCCTGACACTTGCCTGATGATAAAGTGTATTCAGTGTGCTGCTTGGTTTATGACCGCATAAATCAAAATTTAGATGCTATATCTTAAATTTAACCCTTACGCCTTATAGTTTATATTTCTCTCAAATTCTCTCAAACGTTTATTTACGGATCTTAACTCTGTTATCGTCGTCCAGTTGTCGATAAAGACGCTAAAACTCTCTCTAACTTGAGAAAAAGCGTTGCTAGCTTGTATAAGCACACCAAGCGTTATAACGCCGCTAAATAGACCATTTCCCATGATGACATAAGGTACGATGACAAGAATTTGTGAAAAAGAGATGAGCCAAAGGTTAAAGTAGCCGTAGTGCAAAAATAGTTTGTAATAATTTAACTTTACGCCTGTAAAAAGCTCTAGCATGACATTTGGCTGGCAAAATTTAGACTTATCATCTTCGCCGTAAACTAGCTCTTTTCTAAACGCCGCTTCTGCTTTTTGGTTGTTATACTCGATATGCGGGAGTTTAATGCCCACAAACCACGAAATAATTAAGCCACCGATGCTAATTATTAAAGCGATATAAACAAGCGAGCCTTCGATATCTTTGATATAAGGCAAACTCACGCTCTTACTTAGCTCCCAAAGTACTGGTATAAAGGCAATTAGCGTCATGATCGCCCTTAAAACCTGCACACCAAGGCTTTCCATTATTTTGGCAAAGCGGTAGACGTCTTCTTGGATACGCTGCGAACTGCCTTCGATGTCACTTTTGCAGTTTTGCCAAAATTTTAGATATCTAAACGTCATCGCCTCTCTCCAGCGAAAGACCCAGTGGCTAGCAAAAAACGAGATCACAGTGTAAGTCACGACGTAAGGCATAGCGATTTTTATAAAGTTAAAAATTTCTCGCCAAAACTCACTTACATCATGATCTTTTGAGTTTTGCACGATGTCGTAGAAATTTTTATACCACTCGTTTATACGGACATTTAGGTGCGTTTGATAGACAAGAAGCAAGATGATAAATATCGCTCCGCCATAAGCCCAGAGTGCCCATTTTTTATCTTTAAAAAATGATGAAAACATAAAGTGCCTTTTATAAATTTTGGCGAATTATAGCAAGCAATATTAAGCATTTATATAAAATTTAAATGTGAGCTATATCATTTTTCAAATTTTACGTAAAGGAAAATGATGAAAAAATTAGCATTTTTGGCTCTTGGCTTTTTTGCAACATTTGTATTTGCGGCTGATATGAAGGTCTATAAAAGCCCAACTTGTGGATGTTGTACTAGCTGGGGTGAGGCGATGCAGAAGGCTGGATTTAGCGAAGAGGTCATAAAAGTAGATGATATAGCAAAAGTTAAGAAAGAATTTAACGTGCCGCTAGAGCTTTCAAGCTGCCATACAGCAATCATCGATGGATATATCATAGAAGGTCATGTCCCAGCCGATGAGGTAAAGCGCCTACTAGAGCTTAAGCCAAAAGATGTAGTTGGTATCGCAGTACCTGGCATGCCGATGGAGAGCCAAGGTATGGAGCAAGGCAGTAAAGCTGAGCAATACGATGTTATTTTATTTAAAAAAGATGGCTCACAAGAAATTTTTGCCACTTACATCGGCACAAAAAAACTAAGATAACTTCAAAAATTTTTAAATTTAGCTCATTTTTGGCGAGCTAAATTTAAAAAGAAATTCCCTTACTTACGGCTATGATACAAAGTAAAAATGTTAGCGGAACGTAGATAAATTTGCCTACAAAATACCAGAAATTACCATAAGATTTATTTGCTCCAGAATTTATCTCGTCTAAAATTTCATCTTTTTTAATAATCCAGAACCAAGAAATAGCTCCGATTACCGCGCCGATTGGAATAATATAGATCGACACAAAGTCCATCCAAGGCCCCCAACTGCTAATAGGCTCCATAAATGCTCCTATGCCAAAGCAAACTGCACAAAGTAGCGTGAGTGTCCAAAATCTACTAAGGAGCGGAAATTTATGCATTAGTGACTCGGCGACTACTTCAAACATATTTTGAAGCGAGGTGATGCCACCAAAGATAACAGCTGTAAATAAAATAATGGCAAAAATTTGTCCGCCGATCATATTTTGTAAAATTTTAGGAAGCGTTACAAAAAGTAGTTTTGGACCTTCGGCTGGATCCATAGCATAGGCAAAGACTGCTGGGATCATAACAAGAGCGGCCACAAGAGCTGCGATAGTATCAAAAAAAGCCGTAGTTTTAGCACTTTCAACGATATCTTCATCTTTTGAAAGGTAAGCTCCATAAACTATCATGCCAGATCCTGTGATGGAGAGCGAGAAAAAGGCTTGACCCATCGCAGAAACCCATACCATCGGGTCCGCAAGCTTACTAAAGTCAGGGATAAAAAGGAATTTATACCCATCAAACGCATTTGGTAGCATTGCGACATTTATAGCCAGAATGCTAAACAATACGAAAAATAGTGGCATCATTATTTGATTTGTTTTTTCGATACTTTTTGCCCCAAAAAATAGTGTAAGAAGCGTGCCAACAACGATAATAAAATGATAAGGCAAGACTGAGTAATCTTGAAGTGCAAATGAGTTAAACCAAACGTTCGTATCAACGCTCATAAATGAGCCAGTAAGTGCCTGAGTAAGGGCTTTTAGCACGTAGGCGATGATGACTGCGTAGCCGATGGCTATACAAAGTGAACCAGCAAGTGGAAGCCAACCAATAATACTACCAAATACGCCTAATTTTCTACTTTGCCAAGCATATTTATATGATCCAAGCGTACCAGTTTTTGCACGTCTGCCAATCGCATACTCCGCACTTAGACCAACGTATGAAAAAAGAGCTATGAAAAAAACATAGATGAGTAAAAACGCTGCACCGCCATTTGTGCCAAGTTTATAAGGAAAGCCCCAGACATTTGCCATGCCAACTGCTGATCCAACACAGGCCAATATAAATGCCCAGCGCGATGAAAAATTCTTTTTGCTCATTGTAAAATCCATAAATTTAGTGATGAAAATAATGTTATCAAAATATGATTTAAGAACTTTTTATAAATCTTAAATTTAAGAAATGTTGTTACTTTTGGGCGTGGATAATTTGACCGCTAAATATAAATTCGCTATAATCAGGCAAAAATTTTTAACTCTTAAGGATCATAATTGAACCCCAGTAGCGATAATTCGCTTTTAATGGTAATACTTGCCATTGTATTCATTTTACTAAATGCCTTTTTTGTTTTATCAGAATTTTCTCTTGTTAAAGTTCGTAAGTCTAGACTTGAAGAACTTATCAAAGAAAAAAAACCAAACGCTCAGCTTGCCTTTGAGATGTCAAACAAGCTTGATACTTATCTTAGTGCTACTCAGCTTGGTATCACACTAAGCTCACTTGCTCTTGGTTGGATCGGTGAGCCAGCAGTTGCAAGACTTATAGAAGCACCGCTTAAAAATTTCTTCAACTTTAGTGATATCTTAGTTCATACGGTTGGTTTTGCGATCGCATTTACGCTTATTACGTTACTTCACGTTGTAATGGGTGAGCTTGTGCCAAAGTCAGTTGCTATCGCAAAGGCCGAGACTTCAGTGTTAAAAATCGCTCGTCCACTTCACTTTTTCTGGGTGCTATTTTCGCCTGTAATTAAGCTTTTTGATATTTTAGCGACCATTGGACTTAAAATTTTAGGCATCCAGCCAGCTAAAGAAAATGAGCTAGCCCACTCTGAAGAAGAGATAAAAATCATCGTTGGTGAGAGCTTAAAGGGCGGTGTGCTTGATAGTTTTGAGACTGAGATCATTAAAAATGCAGTTGATTTTAGCGACACAGTCGCAAAAGAGATCATGACGCCAAGGCGTGATATGATCTGTATAAATAAACAAAAGAGTTTTGAAGAGAATTTGCAAGTCGTATTTGAGTCAAAATACACTCGCTTTCCTTATATAGACGGCTCAAAAGATATTATTTTGGGCATGATACACATTAGAGATATTTTGCAGCTTCACTTTAGCAAAGATAAAGAGAAGAGTTTTGACTCAATTGTTCGTAAATTTGTCATAGTGCCTGAGAGCCTTTCTATTTCAAAAGTGCTTGTAATGATGAATAAAGAGCAAATTTCAGCTGCACTTGTAGTCGATGAGTATGGCGGTACAGCCGGACTTCTTACGATGGAAGATATCATGGAAGAGGTGCTTGGTGATTTTAATGACGAGCACGATGAAGTTGATCAGCACTATAAAAAGATAAATGACAATATTTACGAATTTCAAGGCAGATATGATCTAGAGAGCGTAGAAGAGGTTCTTGGTATAAGCTTTGATGAAGAGACAGATCAAGTAACGATCGGTGGATATGTCTTCAACTTAATCGGTCGTTTGCCAGTAGTTGGGGACAAGATCGAGGATGAAAACTGCTACTACGAAGTAAGAAAGATGGATGGAGCCAGTATCTCACGTGTAAAAGTTAGAAAAAAGATAAAAAATGAAGAGGAGAGCATTCAGTCTTAAATTTATATATTTATGGCTTAAATAAGCCATGTTATGTAAATTTCTATCAATATTGTGATGCTATAGACTCAATTTTACCATTGCTTATCTCATTAAATTTTTGTTTCAGACAAGTATTCTAGTTGTAGTCAAACAAAATAAACTCATATAAATTTTTTCGAGTAGATATACAGCAGTAAAATTTAATCTTAAATTTTAAATATAGTTAATATAATTAAAAATTGTTTTTTACGAGGAGTAAAGATGAGAATAATAAATGTAAAAGATATAAGAGAAGTCGTTGCCAAGCTTTGCAAACAGGCCTGTTATGTTGTGACGCCAGATTTAAAGGCTGCTTTTACAAAGGCTCAAAGTAATGAAAGCTCGTCACTAGGCAAAGACATTTTGGGCAAAATTTTACAAAATGCTAAGCTTGCGGAAGAGGGCGTTGCGCCTATCTGCCAAGACACCGGTATGACGGTTGTTTTCGTGCAGATCGGCCAAGATGTGCATATTGAGGGTGGATATATTGAAGATGCGATAAATGAGGGCATTGCGGAAGGCTACATTGAGGGCTACCTAAGAAAGTCAGTTGTTGCTGAGCCACTTTTTGAGAGAAAAAATACCACAAATAACACTCCAGCTGTCATCCACACTAGAATCGTGCCAGGAGATAAGCTAAAGATAAAAGTAGCTCCAAAAGGTTTTGGTAGTGAGAATAAATCAGTTTTAAAAATGCTTGTACCAGCTGATGGCATAGAAGGTGTAAAAAAAGTCTTTTTAGAGGCCGTAAAATACGCTGGACCAAATGCCTGTCCTCCATTAACAATAGGTGTTGGCATAGGCGGTACGATGGATAAGGCAGCACTTTTGGCAAAAGAAGCGGCGGTTCGTTCGGTCGATAGTAAAAATTCTGATCCAAGATATGCCAAATTAGAAGATGAGCTACTAGAGCTTGCTTGCAAAACTGGTGTTGGTCCTCAAGGACTTGGTGGTGACACCACTGCTGTTAAAGTAAATGTCGAGTGGTATCCAACCCACATAGCAGGTCTTCCTGTTGCTATAAACATCAACTGCCACGCTGCACGCCACGCAGATGCCGAGCTTTAAGGAGAAAAAATGTCAGAAGTAAAAAGAATAACAGCACCATTTGATAAAGAGGTGGTAAAAAGTCTAAAAGCGGGAGATAATGTCCTAATATCAGGCACTATCATAGCAGCTCGTGACGCTGCACATAAGGCACTTACTGAAACATTGGCACGTGGTGAAAAGCTGCCAGTTGAGCTAAAGGGTGAGACTATCTACTATGTCGGACCAACTCCAGCCAAGCCAAATCAAGCTATCGGTGCAGCAGGTCCAACAACAAGCGGTAGAATGGATAAATACACCCCAACTATGATAAATGAAGTTGGTATAAATGGTATGATCGGTAAAGGCTACAGGAGTGACGCAGTAGTCGAGGCTATGAAAAAATCATGCTGTGTTTATATGGTTGCTATCGGTGGCATCGGAGCACTCATTAGCCAAAGTATCAAAAAATATGAAGTGCTGGCTTATCCAGAACTAGGACCAGAGGCAGTTGCTAGGCTTACAGTTGAGGACTTTCCAGCGATAGTTGCCATTGACTGCGAAGGTAATAACTTCTATGAAGTTGGCCAAGCACCTTACAAAAAGATCTAAATTTATCCCGCTAGCAAGCTAGCTAGCGGACTTTAGTAATATCCAAGACACATCGTTTCAGTTAATTTTATGCGTTTTTCAAATGGAGCAGGTGAGAAAAATTTGCACTTTTCAATGTAAATTCTATAAGAATAGCTAAGATTAAAATCATCATAAAATTTCTTCAAGTCTATAAATTTGATGCCGCAAATCTCATGAAATTTAAAGAGCTCGTAGATCTTAGAGCCATTTTTTGCTACAAGATGAGAAGGAGCAAGCGAGGTAAAAGAGCAAAATACGCCTGTTGGAATAAGGCCATTTAAAGGCGTACAGGTTTTTATAGTGTTTTGAAATTTGATTGGAATGCTATTTTTTCTAAGAAAAACTATTCTTGAGTTTTCAAATTTAGCACTTATGACGTTTTTCCAAAAAAGATAAGCATTTGATGAGATGCCGGCATTTTTAGCTAACTCAGCACCGAGTACATAATCATCTAAAAACTCATTTGGTGCGAGTATATTTTGCATCTTCATCCTTTTGAAATTTTGCCCATTATAGCTTTTGGAGACTAAAAATTTAGAAAATTTATAGTAGGATTTTAAAAAATTTCAAAAGGAGAAAATATGAAAAAACAAATCTTAACAAAAAATGCTCCACAAGCGATTGGACCATATTCTCAAGCTATTAGCTCAAATGGATTTTTATTTATCTCAGGTCAGCTTGGTGTCACACCAGCGGGTGAGTTTGCAGGTAGTAGCGTAGAAGCTCAAGCTGATCAATCGCTTGAAAATTTAAAAAATATCTTGGCTGAAGCAGGACTTAATTTTGATAATGTCGTAAAGACCACAATATTTCTAGCAGATATGGCAGATTTTGTTAAAGTAAATACTGTGTATGCTAAATTTTTTAAAGAGCCTTATCCTGCTAGAAGTACAGTAGCTGTTAAGACCTTGCCAAAAGACGCACTTGTGGAAATAGAGCTTATCGCGGCTTATTAATAGATATTGTGTAAAAGTTCACATAATTTAATGCTTAATTATAATGGAGAGCAAAAACTCTCCAAATTTATACTTCAAAAACTAAACCCTATAAACCTATAATAAAAATACATAACTTAAAATTTTTAATCGCCAACAATTTTTTCTCAAATTCCCTAATTATTTCAACTATCTTTAAGTATTGCTCATATATAATTCCAGCTCA